>NZ_JCAXDU010000011.1:0-195030 GCF_059759155.1 Rhodococcus sp. GQ147 | reverse complement strand
GTTCTCGCTCGTCGGTCGACGTGCGGCAGCATCGAAGCGTGCGCGGATGCGCTTGTCGATCCCGTCGGGAACCGCCGAATCGGCGTGTGCTTCCACTTCTGCAAGCCGCTGCCGAGTGTGCTCCACATCGCCACGGTGGCGTTCGAGACCGGATCCGGCTGCGGTATACGCTGCGCGGGCCTCCTTCTCCTCGTTTTCCGCACGGGCAAGATCGAGCGTGAGCGAGGCGTACTCGGCATTGCCCTGCAACCATCCCTCGAGTCGATGCTCGATCGCGCCAACCGCTGCCTCGGCCGCTTCGACGTCGATGTCGGCCCAGGTCGTGTCGAGGATGATCTCCGCCGCGTGTCGACGCTGCTGTACCGTGCACTCTGCGTGCTCGAGCAACTCCTGCCGACGTTGCAGGCGGGCGATCTCGGATTCGACCTCGCCGATGCGGCGACGCAGATCGGAGAGCTTGGTTTCGTTGTCGAACCCGAGCACCCATCGGCTGCGGTCGTCGACGCGGTACCTGTCGTCCTTCTCGTGCCGCTCGCCGCCGTGCTTGACCTGACCGGCCCGGGTCACGCCGCGCGGCACACCTCTCAGGTCGTCGACGGTCGCCACGCACGCATAGTCGAAACGCTCGGCGAGGTGGTGCTGCAGCCACGCTGCGAGCGGTCCCGGCCGCACGTCCAGTTTTCGAACCAGCGATTCGTCACCGCTCGCCGGGGTGGCAGGTCGGCCGGAACGAGTACGCACCCGGCGGTACACCAACCGGGTGCCGAGATGCTGCGCGTCGACCACTGCTGCAACGCGTGAATAATATTCGTCGGGTACGAGCATCGTGCGAGCAAGCCCGCCGAGTACGCGCTCGATGGGGCCGGTCCACTCGGCATGCTCGGAGCGCACTTCGAGGAGTTCGCCCGCGAAGTGCAACATGTCTTCGCTGAGACCAGCTGCGGTGCAGACCAGTTCGCGTATCCGCAGTAGAGCGGGATCGAGATTGGAGCGTCGCCGGGCGAGCAGCTCTCGGTCGGCGATGAGTTGTCGGTGTTCGGAACGCAGTGTGCCGAGTGCTCGCACCACCTCGTACACATCGTTTCTACGTGTACCGACTGTCGCGTCGAGCTCACGCAACTCCGTTTCGAGCTGGGCTCGCAGATGCGCGAACTCCTCAGCGGTGGTCGGTGCCTCTGCTTCCCACGATCCGACGGCGGTGTCGAACCTGCTCCGTGACTGTACGGTCCGAGTCAGGTCGGCTTCCGCCGCGTCGCGTTGCAGCCTGAGAGTGGACAACCGTCCACCGTCGGTGGTTTCGAGCCGCACCCGCAGATCGAGGGTGCGCTCGGCCGCGCGCTCGGCTTCCACCGAGGTCTTGTCGACGGCAGTCTGCAACAGTCCGATCTGTGCGTAGGCCTCGTCGAGCTTCTCTCGCAGCAGATCCACCGTCATCCGGGCATGCACGGCGTCGAGGTGGTCGTTCTCTTCCTGTAGTTCGCGTTGTTGCTGGAGGCCTCGGCGGCGAACCTCCGCGAGACCGACAAGGGGATCGAGTGCCTCGACTTGCCGACGCGCGTCGACGACGACACGGTGCGCCTCGCGCAGGTCGCGGAACTGGGACGTCGCGCGATCGGCCATCGCGAAGGTGTCGGGTTCGTCGAGCATGTAGTCGCGCAGCAACTGATCGAGACTGTTCAGACTCTTGGCCGACAGTGTTCGGTGCAACAACCGTTGGGCCGCCTCCGACGAAATGCCCAGCTTCGCGCGGAAGGCGCGAGCGAACGGCGTGTAACTGGGATTGACAGTAGCCCCGGGCCAACGCTTTCGGATGCCCCGGGTGTCGATACCGCGGCCGGCGAACGGCTCGAGATCGATCAGGTCGAAATCAAAATCGAAGATCAGATGCAGGTGAGAGACATCGTTGTTCGCGTTGGCTCCACGCCGCAGGTGCATGAGCTTGACGAGCGTCACGGGCGCGGCACCGTCGCCGGTGCGGTAGGTGAGCGCGACGGCACTCCAGGTGGCGCCCGTACGTAGATAGGAAGCGGTCAGGGAGTCGGTATCGACATCGGCTTCGCGCCGCCACGCACCGCGGATGTAACTGACGAAGTTGCGCCCGGAACCGGCCGCGGATTCCTGCGCGGCCGCGTTGAATCGGACACTGCCGCCCGGCATGAGCACCGTGGAGATCGCATCGATGAGAGTGGATTTTCCGGATCCCGACGCGCCGGTGATCAGGAAACCCTTGCGCGCAATCGGAATGTCGTGGTGACCGTGTAAGGTTCCCCAATTCACCACCTGCACGCGGGCAAGCCGGAACTGGGACGGGTGGGGAGGGGTGGCCGTCACGGCTGACTCTCCGCGACGATGTGCCGGAACTCCGCTTCCACAGCAGCAACCTGATCGGCATCGAACAACTGCCGCAACACCGGAGAGACTTCCATCCGACCCTCCGTCGACGTCGACGCGAGAAGGCTGTACTTCTTCAACTTCTCCCACGAAGCGTTGACCCTGCGCCGGAAACCGGCCGGGTCGGTACTCGTGGCCGCACGGTACATCTCGAGCTGCCCGGCCATTTCGTCGAAATCGACGATGACCCGATCACCGGGTTGTGCGCGGAGGAGCAGCTGCCGCAGCGACAACAGCATCACGGTGTCCATGAATGTCAATCGCTCGGTGCGCAACACTGCGGGGGCCTTGTGATCGCCGGTTTCGGCGGGACGGGTGAATGCGAGCTGTTCGTCCTCGTCGACGACGAGATCGAGAAACACATCGGCCAACCGAGAACGCAGCACGCGCTCGTCGCGGATCACCGTCCGCCACACCTCGGGATGCTTGCCGGCGGTAATGAGCGGACCCTTGAGGAGCTGGACCAATGCGCGCCGGGTGTCGAGTTCGAGTTCGCCGGTGTCGCCGGGATACAGCCCGGTCGTGGTGTCGGTCATAGGCTGTCCTGTTCCAAGGTGGTGAAGGCAGGATCGGTGGGATCGAACAGATGCCGGCGTACCGTGGCCACCCGTTCGACGCCGGATGGGGAGCTCCAGCAAATCTCCTCATCGCCCTCCACGCGGTGTCCGTGCTCGACGGCGAGAACCAGAAGCCCGATGGCGCTTGCCAACCCTTGGGTTGCGGGATGTTCGCGCAGGACCTCGCCGATCGTCGCGCTACCGCGCACGCGCAGTGTGGCCGCTATGCTACCGACCAGCTCGTCCATGTCGATTTCCGATTCGCGGACGATCCGCCGCAGATCGTCGAGGTCGACCTCACCTGGCGTCTGCGACACCACCGGTTCGGCCACCAGATCGTCTGCGGGATTGTGCAACTGTAATGCCGCGACCGATTCGATACTCATGCCGATCCGCACCAGGTCGAGGTCGAGCGGTTCATAAGGCTTGCGGTGGGGTGCCACCTGCAGAGCGTGCTGTTGCGCCGAGCGCAACAGACGTTGCAATCGGCGATGTTCCTCGTAATGGCGGGACTGCACGAAATGCCGCAGTGAGCGTGACAGCGACGTCATCGTCGCATGCACTTCGCCACCTGCGTCCTCCATCTCGGTGAGCAAAGATCGGAACCGATGACGTTGCTCGGGAGACAGGCTCCGGGCGAACGGACGAGTCAGTACCGCCTCGATCCAGTCGTCGAGCGGTGCAGACCGTTCAGGATCGATGATCATGTCGTAGAACCCGGTGAAGCTGCGTCCTGCATCGGAACTGCCGATGAGGTCGACACCTCGGAAGACCTCGCCCAGAGTGTCGCCGCGGTCGCCTTCGTCGTCGAGGATCCGTGCGCGCAACTCGCGATTGAGCCCTTCGAGTTCGGCCCGTACTCGTGCGAAATCCCCGGGGATCTCGCCGGCAAGCGCGAGGATCTCCGACACGCGTTCCGCGGCCCGTGGGCCATCGAGGACAGGGAAGTCGCCGGATTCCACCGCTGCGATCTGCCGGTCGAGTGCGTCGCGCTCGGCCCGCAGCGTTGCCAGACGGGTTTCGCTCCGTGGGTCCGAATCGCGAGCCAGCGCCTGCAACTGGCTCGACAGGGTTGTCAGTCGTGATTCCGTGATCGAACTGGTGTCGGTCGTCAGTTGCGCAACGAAATTCAGTGCGACGAATGCGGACTCGGTCGGCTCCAGCGTCTCTTCGCGCGAGCCCGTATCGGCACGTCGGAGCAGAAATCCGGCGCGCACCCAATCTGCGCAGTAGGCCTGGGCGGTGCGTGGAAGGTCGAATCCCTGGTCGCGGAGGTCCTGCAGGTCTGCGTCGAGGCGGGCAAACAGTTCGGGGGCGGGAAGTCGCCGGGTTCCCCGATCGAAGTGTCGTCCCAGCATCCCGAGGATTGCGGGGGCGTGGTCGGCGCGCAGCAGCGTCCACGCGGCGTGCTGATCGCGCAGCCGCGTCAGGCGGTACAGGTCGGCAGTCGACACAGCTTCCCTCTCGCTTCGATCGCGCCCATGGTGGCACACGCCTACGACAACCGTCTCCTACGGGATCGGCTCGATGTCGGGGCGGTGACGACAGTGTCGGTAACAAGGGCCACAATGTCCGACCGTGTCGGTTTTCGTCGGGGGATGAAAGCGATCGGAGGATGACGTGATCGAAGTGCACGCACCCGCGGAGGGCGCCGTGACGTTGCCCCGCGACCATCGATGGGTGGTGGTCGACGTCGAAACCTCGGGTGTGCGGTCCAACGCCCACAGGGTCCTGAGCGTGGCCGCCCTCGTGTTGCGCGAGGACGGCTCTGTCGAGCAGGAGTTCTCGACCCTCGTCGACCCCGGCTGCGACCCGGGACCGGTGCACATCCACAACCTCACGCGGGAGCGCCTCACCGGGTCGCCGCGCTTCGAGGACATCGCCGGTGAACTGGCCGGGATTCTCGACGGCGCCACGATCGTCGCCCACAACGCGTCGTTCGACTACGGATTCCTCGACGCCGAGTTCCGTCGGGCCGGCACGTCGCTGCCGGCGGAGCACCGTCTGTGCACGCTCGCGTTGTCGCGCCGGCTCGAACTCGACGTCCCCAACTTCCGATTGGCGACCCTTGCGCAGCACTGGCAGGTCCACCAGCTGCAGGAGCACGACGCCTACGACGACGCGCGCGTCCTGTCGGAGATCTTCCTGCGCAGCGCCGCGATGGCCGACAACCTGCAACTGCCGCTGCCCGTCGTCAACTGCCGCAGCCGCAAATCGGTGTATCCCGCATCCGTTCCGCGGGTCGCGTGCCAGTGGAAGAACCCGGGTCGCCTCGGCAACGATGGGCTCGTCCAAGGCATGAAGGTCGTGATCAGCGGCTCCACCGTCACTCCGCGGGTCGCACTCGCGAACCGGCTGACCGACGCCGGACTCGACGTGATGAACAACGCGAGCAGACAGACCAGCGTCGTGGTGTGCAACGACCCGACCGTGCAGACCGCCAAGGTCCGCAAGGCGATGGCCGAAGGCATTCCCGTGATCAGCGAACAGCAGCTCGAGGAGCTGTTGACGCGGGTGAGTCCGGGCGAATCGAAGGTTGCGACCGTCGTCGACATCATCCCGCCACCGGAACCGCAGGTCGCGGTGGTGCCCCCGGTCCGGCCGCCGACCGGGGAGAAGCCCAAGCTGTGGACCGGACGTAAGGTACTGCTGCTCGGCGGCACGCACCTGCAGGCCGTCATGATGCGCTCGCGTCTCACCCAGCTCGGTGCCCGCCCGGCCCTCAACTTCACGGCCACCGTCACCGACGTGCTGGTCCTCGACGGGGGAGAGGCCGACAAGCGGATGGCGCGGGTCGCGGCACGTGAGCTGCCCGTCCTGCGACCCGACGACGTCGATGCCGCAGTGGAGAACGGAGTGATGCCCCCGCACATGCGGGTGGAGTCACGGCTCACGGCGCCGGTGCTGTCCCGCGGTGAAGTGATCGACCTGCCGTCCGACAGTCACCGCTGGGCCGTGAACGTCGCCTGGAAGGCCGAAGCTGTCGGCGACGAATTCGATCTCGACATCGTCGCCTTCCTGCTCGGCGCCGACGAGAAGGTCGACACCGACGACGACTTCGTCTTCTACAACAATCCGCTCTACGACGACGGCGTCATCGAACTGACCATCGACGGTTCGAGTGAGCACTGCATCCGCGTCGACCTCGCGGAGCTTCCCGCCGAATGCGAACGCATCGCCATCGCAGCGGCCATCGACGGCAACCGCACCTTCGGCGAACTCGGCGCGGTATCGGTCGCGGTCGACAGTGAGACCGGCACCGCCGCGACCTTCGTGCTCGACGCCGGCACCACCGAACGCACCATGGTGCTCACCGAGATCTACCGCCGAGCCGACAAGTGGCGGCTGCGCGCGGTGGGGCAAGGATACGACGACGACCTCGCGGCCCTCGCACGCCGGTACGGGGTGGAAGTCGACGACTGATCTCTGCTTCGTCGCGCGGGTGGGGATCGACAGAGCACTGCAGAGCGCGAAATGGTCATCGGCGCGTGTTATTGCCCGCTCTGATGACTATTTCGCGCTCCGCTGTCGGGGTCGGTGTCGGCGAGTTGGCGGGCCCAGTCGGATTCGGTGTCGAGGAAGGCTTCCCCGCCGGTGGCGAAGGCGTCGCGGAGTTGGGTGAGGGCGTCGATGAACTGTTGCATCCGTTCTCTGGCCGACTCGGGTGTGCCTGCAGCTTTGCGTCGATAGCCTGCAGCAAGTTGTTGAGCGGAGTCGAAATCACCGAAGCCGTGGACGTCGGTGAGCCTAAAAGTGTGTTTGTACGACTGGTCGAACTCATCCAGCATGGTTTCGCAGATCCTTAGGATCTCTGCGACGACGTGAGGCTCGAGCCTGCTGAACTCCGGCATGTTCGTCCTGTTCGATGTCAGTTCGCGATGAAGGGTTCAACCGAGGCGACGAGGTTTTCCATGCCTGCACACCAATCGATTTGAGGTGCAGGGCCCGAGTGGTCGGTGTAGAGAACTCGGGTGACGAGTACAACTCCGAAATCTGTCTGCAGGGCGTACTTGCAGCCGTTTCGTGCGTCGGGGTCTACTTCTAGGAGCGCCGGTCTGCCGTTAATGCTTGTCTGGCTGGCAACATGTGCATTCTTTTGGAACTCCTCGTCCAAAGAGACATTGCCAGCCAGGATGTTGAGGCCGTATCCACGGCGCACGCCTGGGATGTGGTCCCTGTTGTCGTATGTGCAGCCGAGGAAGGTGTACGTCCCCATCGGCATGTCCGCGATTTCCTTCTTGGCCGCGTCGTACCCGGCCGCGTTCATGACGTCGTCGGGGATGTCGTAGCAGGGGTCGAAGGTGACGGGGGGTCTGCCGGAGTCGTCGGTGATGCGCGGGGTCCGGGTTGTCGTGGTGGTGGTTTCGTCGCCTACAGCAACATCATCAGCTGAACCCGGACTGCACGCCGTCCCCATGACAGTCAGTGCTGCGAGCGCGACGATTCCCCACCTGCTCATGCGACCCCCCGATCGATTGTCGGCCAGACGCTAACACAGTCGCCGGTGGCAGTACTCCGGAGCGCGAAATGATCATCGGTGCGCGTTATTGCGCGCTCTGATGACCATTCCTCGCTCCGCTGTCGGGGTCGGTAGCGGTGAGCTGGCGTGTCCAGTCGGATTCGGTGTCGAGGAACGCTTCTCCGCCGGTGGCGAAGGCGTCGCGGAGTTGGGTGAGAGCAAGGGTGAATTGCTCAATGCGCTCGACTGCAGATTCAGGGGTTCCGGACGCTTTGCGCCTATAGCCGGCGGCAAGTTGTTGGGCGGACGCGAATTCGCCGAAGCCACGAACGTCAGGGAGCTTCGCTGCGGTCGTTTGGGCGTCCTCGAACTCCCGAAGCATCACCTCGCAGATACGGACAATTTCGTCGACGACATGCCGTTCGAGCCTGGCGAAGTCACTCATCGAGGATCCTTCGAATAGTTGTGGTTCATGTGGGGAGGAAAGGCTCAATCGAGTTGGCAAGCTCCTCCAATCCTGTGCACCATTCCCCGATCGGAGCAGATCCTGGGTAGTCCGTGTGGTATATCCGGGTGAGCATGAGGAGGCCGAAGCCAGTCTCTACGGCGTACTTACAGGTGTCATTCCGATTTGGATCGACTTCGAGGAGGGCGCGCCGGCCATTGATGGAAACTGCTGTAGCGATGTGCGCGTTGTTGCTGTGTTCTTCATTGAGTGTCACGTTTCCAGCAAGGATGTTGAGACCATATCCGCGTCTGGTACCAGGAATTTTGTTGTCATCGCGATATGTGCATCCCAGGAACGTATAAGTCCCCATCGGCATGTCCGCAAGCTCTTTCTTTGCCGCGTCGTACCCCGCCGCATTCATGACGTCGTCGGGGATGTCGTAGCAGGGGTCGAAGGTGACCGGTGGTCGGCCGGAGTCGTCGGCGATGCGCGGGGTCCGGGTGGCCGACGTGGAAGCCTCGTCGCTCGTGGCCGGCTCCGCCGAACCCGGACTGCACGCCGTCGCCACTACCGCCAGTGCTGCGAGCGCGGCTGTTCCCCACCTACCCATGCGACCCCCCGATCGATTTGTCGGCAGACGCTAACACAACCACCGATGGCAGTACTCCGGAGAGCGAAGTGGTCATCGGTGCGCGTTATTGCACGCTCTGATGACGGTTTCCCGCTCCGTTGTCGGGGTCGGTGGAGGCGAGTTGACGTGCCCAGTCGGATTCGGTGTCGAGGAAGGCTTCTCCGCCGGTGGCGAAGGCGTCGCGGAGTTGGGTGAGGGCGTCGATGAACTGCTCGACGCGCTCCTTTGCCGATTCCGGTGTGCCCGCAGCCTTCCGTCGGTAGCCGGCGGCGAGCTGCTGCGCGGAGTCGAAGTCGCCGAAACCGTCGGTTCTGGGGAGTCTATTCGCGGTTCGCATTGTCTCCTCCATCTCGGAGAGCATGACATTGCAGATTCGGACAATCTCGTCCACGACCTCCGGTTGAAGGCGCACGTAATCGGACATCCCTACTCCATCTGAGGCTAGTTGTCGATGAATGGCTCAAGCGTCGTAACGAACTCGTCCATACCTGAACACCATTCGCCTTCGGGGGCTGGACCTGCATGGTCTGTGTAGTACAACCTGCTGAAGATGATCAGGCCGAAGTCGGTCTGCAGGACATACGTGCAGGTATTTCGATCTGCAGAGTCCACTTCTACGAGGGCTCGACGGCCGTTGACTGTAGTATCAGTGGCGATGCGCTCGTTCTTTGCCAGCTCTTCCTCGAGAGTGACGTTCCCGGACAGGATGTTGAGACCGTATCCACGTCGCACGCCTGGGACGTAGTCCCGCTTGTCGTAAGCGCATCCGAGGAACGTATAAGTCCCCATCGGCATGTCCGCGACCTCTTTCTTCGCCGCGTCGTACCCGGCCGCGTTCATGACGTCGTCGGGGATGTCGTAGCAGGGATCGAAGGCGACCGGTGGTCGGCCGGAGTCATCGGTGATGCGCGGAGTGCGGGTGGTCGAAATTGCGGCCTCGTCGCTCGTGGCCGTCTCCGCGGCGCTCGGACTGCACGCCGTCACCACTGCCGCGACTGCAGTGAGCGCAACTGTTCTCCACCTACCCATGCGACCCCCCCGATCGACTGCCGTGCAGACGCTAACACAGAGCTGAGAACAGCGAGGAGACGTCGACTTCACGATCGCCGTACTCGAATGCCCTCGGCTCCAGAGAAGCCGAGGGCACTCGGTCACCTCGCCAACCCCACTATGGGTGAGGGAGGCTCAGCGCTGAGCGTCAGTATGCAAAGGCGTAGTTGTATCTGCCGTAACTGCTGTGGTTTTCGTCCCTCGCAACCAAGGCGTAGTTCGGCGGCGCGCCGGTGCTACCCGAGAACAGCGGGTAGGAGACCGAGTAGACGGCGGCGTAGACGTAGTGCGCGCGCTCGTTCTCGATCATTGCCGACACATAGGAGTCGGACTCGATGCCGACCTCGATGACCCCGCAATAGGTGTTGTCCTGCGCCTTGGCGGACAGGCTGACGATCTTGCTGACCTGGCCGTACCGGTCGTCGTACGAGATCTGGTTGTTGTGCTGGTTGGAGCTGCAGAACACGTACTTCACCGCGCTGCCGGAAACCGTCGCTGCCTGTGCTGCAGGGGCAGTGAGCACGGCAGTGCCCGTAGCGAGAGTTGCCGCAGCAGCGAGCGTTCCGATGAACTTCTTTATTGAATCCAATCCTTGTGTGAATGCTGTCGGCCTGGCGCATCCCCGCCCTGGATGTGGGCTGCAGTCCGTATGAGGACGGGGCGGGAGAGTGTGGGACCCTGCGGCTTATTGCCGCGGGTCGTCGACGCCTCCACGAGATCGCGCATTCCGACACAGGGGCCTGCGCAGTGAAATCCGTCCCCGTCGACTCCGGGCAGGCCGCGGATGACGCGGCCGGGAGTCGGCGGGCAGGCTCAATGCGATGTCCGTTCTGTATGGAATGACCGTATGGGTGTCGCGTCCGCCACCGCCCGCGCTACACACTCCGCGAGGCGCTCGTGCAGCACCCCGGACCAAGAGCGCGAAGTGGTTATCGGAGCGCGCAATAACGCGCACCGATGACCGTTTCACGCGTCGCTATCGAGTCGCCCTCTGCCGGTGTCCGGGGCGCCTGAATCCACCCATGTGATTGCCGCACGGCGGAACGGGCTACCCATTCGGGTAACCACCGGAAACATCGCAGTCGGGAGGCACGTTCATGAGTGACGACAGTTTCGGCACGCGCGACACCCTGAAGGTCGACGACACCGACTATCGCATCTATCGCATCGACAAGGTCCCGGGCTCGGAGCGATTGCCCTACAGTCTCAAGGTCCTGCTGGAGAACCTGCTGCGCACCGAGGACGGGCGACTGGTCACCCGGGAGCAGATCGAGGCCGTCGCGGGTTGGGATCCGAAGTCGACGCACAACCCGGAGATCCAGTTCTCCCCGGCACGCGTTCTCATGCAGGACTTCACCGGCGTGCCGTGCGTCGTGGACCTCGTCGCCATGCGCGACGCCATGACCCAGCAGGGTGGCGACCCGAAGCGCATCAACCCGCTGATCCCCACCGAACTGGTCATCGACCACTCGGTGATCGCCGACGTCTTCGGCACCGAGGACGCCTTTCGGATCAACACCGACCTCGAGTTTCAGCGCAACCGCGAACGTTATGAGCTACTGCGCTGGGCGCAGGGAGCGTTCGACGACTTCAAGGTGGTCCCGCCCGGCACCGGCATCTGCCATCAGGTGAACCTCGAGTACCTGGCCCGCGTCGTCTTCACGCGGGAGGACGAGGACGGCGGGCTCGTCGCCTATCCCGATTCGCTTGTCGGCACCGACTCGCACACCCCCATGATCAACGGCCTCGGTGTCGTCGGCTGGGGTGTCGGCGGCATCGAAGCCGAGGCGGCGATGCTGGGCCAGCCGGCGTCGATGTTGATCCCGCAGGTCGTCGGCTTCAAGCTCACCGGCGAACTGCAGGAGGGCACCACGGCGACCGACCTCGTGCTCACCGTCGCCGAGATGCTCCGCAAGACAGGCGTGGTCGGCAAGTTCGTCGAGTTCTTCGGCCCCGGCGTCGCCAATGTGCCGCTCGCCAACCGCGCGACCATCGGCAACATGAGCCCCGAGTACGGCTCGACGATCTCGATCTTCCCGATCGACGACGCCACCCTCGACTACCTGCGCCTCACCGGTCGCGACGACCAGCAGATCCGCCTCGTCGAGGCGTATGCGAAGGAACAGGGTCTGTGGCACGACCCCGATCGCGAACCCGACTACAGCGAGGTCGTCGAACTGGATCTGTCGAAGGTGCGACCGTCCGTCGCCGGCCCGAAGCGACCGCAGGACCGCATCCCCGTCGCCCTCGCGCCGAAGGCCGTGACCTCGCTGCTCAACGGTGAGGAAGTGCCCGACGTCGTCTCCCGCGTCCAGGACTCGGGTGTCGACGAGGGCGTGCTCGAATCATTCCCTGCCAGCGACCCGGTGTCGGTGCGCAGCGAGGACTCCCGCGACGAGCCGCGCGACCCGGTGCCCGACGACGCCGACACCTCGGCGCCGCCGTCGAAGAAGGTCCCGGTGCGGGTCGGGGACGGCGACGAGTTCGAACTCGACAACGGACATGTGGTGATCGCGGCGATCACATCGTGCACGAACACGTCGAACCCGTCGGTGATGATCGGTGCGGCGCTGCTCGCCAAGAAGGCCGTGGAGAAGGGGCTGCGGAGCAAGCCGTGGGTGAAGACCACGCTGGCTCCGGGGTCGCGGATCGTCACCGACTACTACGAACGTTCGGGTCTGACGCCCTATCTCGACAAGCTCGGCTTCAATCTCGTCGGTTACGGCTGCACGACCTGCATCGGCAATTCCGGCCCGCTTCCCGACGAGATCGCGGCCGCGATCGACGAGCACGACGTCAACGTCTCGGCCGTGCTGTCGGGCAACCGCAACTTCGAGGGACGCATCCATCCGCAGACGAAGATGAATTTCCTCGCGTCGCCGCCGCTGGTGATCGCGTATGCGCTGGCCGGGTCGATGCTCGTCGACCTCTTCAGTGACCCACTCGGCACCGACAGCGAGGGCAACGAGGTCTACCTGCGCGACATCTGGCCCACGACGCAGGAGATCCAGGAGGTCATCGACGACGCGGTGCGCGCGGAGATGTTCGAGACCGGTTACCAGGACGTCTACACCGGTGACGAGACGTGGCGGAACCTCGACGTGCCCGACAGCGAGGTGTTCGAATGGAAGGACGAGTCGACCTACGTGCGACGTCCTCCCTACTTCGAGGACATGTCGTCGGAACCCGAGCCGCTGCGCGACATCGAGGGCGCGCGGGTACTCGCGCTGCTCGGCGACTCCGTGACCACCGACCACATCTCGCCGGCCGGTGCGATCCGACGCGACAGCCCCGCCGGTCGCTACCTGCAGGAGCACGGCGTCGAGCAGGCCGACTTCAACTCCTACGGGTCGCGACGCGGCAACCACGAGGTGATGATCCGCGGCACCTTCGCCAACATCCGACTGCGCAACCAACTGGTGCCGGACGTCGAGGGTGGCGTCACCCGCTATCTGCCGACCGACGAGCAGATGAGCATCTACGACGCCGCGCAGAAGTACGCGGAGGACGGCACACCGCTGGTCGTGCTCGCGGGCGCGGAGTACGGGTCGGGCTCGTCGCGTGACTGGGCGGCCAAGGGCACGTTGCTGTTGGGGGTGCGCGCGGTGATCGCGCAGTCGTACGAGCGCATCCACCGCTCCAACCTCATCGGTATGGGCGTGCTGCCGTTGCAGTTCCCGGAGGGCGAGTCGGCGCAGAGCCTCGGCCTGACGGGGGAGGAGGAATTCACCATCACCGGTCTGGCGGACAGCGACGAGATCCCCGAGACCGTGCACGTGAAGGCGGGGGACACGGAGTTCGACGCGACGGTGCGCATCGACACCCCCGCCGAGGCCGAGTACTTCCAGCACGGCGGAATCCTGAAGTACGTGCTGCGTAAGCAGCTCGCGCAGTAGGCAGCGACAGACGGGGGCTCGTGGCTACTGCGCCGCGAGCCCCCGTTCCGCTGCGGCGGTGCGTACCGCGTCGATCACGAGGCGCAGCGGCGGCCGTTCCGACGCGACCCCGCGATGCGCGATGGAGATCGTGCGCACGAGCGGTTCGGTCAGCGCCACCACCTCGACCCCGGGTGAGCTCAACGTCAGCCCGAGATCGGAGACGAGCGTGACACCCAGCCCCGCGGCGACCATCGCCAGCGCCGTCGCCTGCTCACCGACCTCGTGGTTGATCCTCGGCTCGAACCCCGCACGTTGACACGCGAGGCTCACCGCGCGGCCGAAGTGCGAGTTCGGGCCGGCCAATACCCACGGATGCTCGGCGAGGTCGGCGAGTGCGATGGTGCCCGCCGGCACCGTCCCGGGCGGCACCGCGGCGTGCAGTCGCTCGACCGCGATCACCACCTTGGTCAGCTCCGGATCCCACAACATCGGGTAGCCGGAGTATTCGATGACGAACGAGAAGTCCAGCGATCCGTCACGGACGGCTCCGGCGGTCTCCTCGGGGGCGAGCTCTCTCGTGCGGACCTCGATGCCGGGGTGCTCGGCAGCCAACAACGCCAGCGCGCTGGGGATCAGAGTGGATGCGACGGAGGCCCACACACCGGCGGTCAGGCGCGCGCTGACCCCGTCGCGGGACTGTTCGAGCGCGGTCGTCGCCCGCTCCACCGACTGCAGGATCTCCTCGGCATGTTCGGCGAGCAGCACGCCCGCCTCCGTCAACTGGACCCGACGTCCCCGGCGCTCGAAAAGCTTTGCGCCGACGTCCCGTTCGAGCTGGGTGAGCTGCTGCGAGACCGCCGAGGTGGTGTAGTGCAGGGCGAGCGCGGCGGCCGTGACGGTACCTCGACGATGCAGTTCTCGAAGCATCCGTAACCGGCGCAGGGACAACTCCATGCCGTCAGCGTAGGGCGCGCCCGGGGACCTGCAACCGCTGTGAGCTCGCGTTGTGTAGAAATCGTGAACTCTCACCTTCGAGTTTCGTAACTGGACGCCCCGCGCTACCCCCGGGCACGCTGGCGTCACCGGCCGAATCGACGTAACGACGGCTCTGACGAACGGGGGACCGCATATGACCACCATGGCAGCACGCGTCGACGCGGTGGACACCCGCAGGGACGAACCTTTCATGCGTCTCACCTGGACGGATCCGGTGACAGGTGCGCACGGTTATCTCGTCGTCCACACCCTGGTGGGCGATCTGGCGACCGGCGGCACCCGCATGCGGGCCGGGTGCACGATGTCGGAGGTCGAGGACCTGGCGCGCGGCATGGCCGCGAAGACCGCGGTGTTCGACCTGCCGGTGGGCGGCGCGAAGGGCGGGATCGACTTCGACCCGAAGGATCCCCGTGCCGTCGACGTGCTGCAGCGCTTCTGCCAGGCGATGCGTCCTTGGTTGAACGCGCACTGGGTGACCGCCGAGGACCTGGGCGTTCCCCAGCATCTCCTCGACGAGGTCTTCGAGCGGCTGGGATTGCATCAGTCCTTCCACGCCGCGATCAGCCGTGCGGCGGACCCGGCGATCACCCTGGACCGGGTGCGCACCTCCCTGAATGCGCCGGTCGACGGCGGTTTCCTGCTGGGCGACGTGATCGGTGGTTACGGCGTCGCGCAGGCCTGCATCGCCACCGCGAACGCATACCGCTGGGCGCCGGCCGAGACCACCGTGGCGATCCAGGGAATCGGCACGATGGGCGGCGGCGCCGCCTGGTACCTGCACGAAGCGGGCATGCGCGTGACCGCCGTCGCCGATGCCGCCGGAACACTGTATTGCGCTGACGGATTGGATATCCCGGCACTGCTCGACCTTCGGGACGAGTACGGGGAGATCGACCGGTCCCGCCTCCCGTCGCACCTCGAACAACTGCCGCGCGACGCGGTGATCGGCATTCCCGTTGACATCTTCGTCCCCGCCGCCATCTCCTACGCCATCACGGCGGAGAACGTCGGCCGGGTCGCCGGACGGGTCGTCATCGAGGCCGCGAACTCCGCGACGACGCCGGACGCCGAAGCCGTGCTCACCGGACGCGGTATCCCGGTGATCCCGGATTTCGTCGCCAACGCCGGCGCGGTCGCGTGGGCGTGGTGGGTGCTCCTCGGGTGGGTGGGGACCGATCCGGAGGATTCGTTCCAGCGTCTGCGCACCGAGATGCTCACCAAGATCACGCTGCTGGTCGAGCGGTGGGCGCTCGATCATGTGCCGCCGCGGCAGACGGCACGGGAGCTCGGCACGACCAACCACGCTCCGAGCGCCTCGCGCACGATCACCATCCCTTGACACGTCGACCTCGCTCATTCCTGCAGGTCAGCATCTTGACGGCGAGACTCGGCGGAAATGGCGGCGCGCGTCGTCCGGGTCCGGAAACGCGTATGTCGACCAAGACTTCTAAGGTGGACATGCCCGTCTCCGTCGACGGGCGGAAGGACGTCCGCAAGGGTGAGTGGAGTGCGAGTGGGGTCAGGCGAGCGCGAACCCGAGTTGAGGGATCGCGTGCAGCGCCTGCTTGCCTTCCTGGCCGAGCTCGTCAAGGCCCGCAGCGCGCCCGTCCGCGTCGTCGACAAACACCGCGCCGTGATGTCCCTCGAGGAGGGAAATATCAGGGCCGGCCTGCGTGCCCATGCCGCGTCGGGCGACATCGTCCTGCGCGCGCGTCGCGCTCAGCTCGAAGAGCCCCCGCGCCCGCCCGCCGAGCTCGCGAACTACATGCACGGGGACATCGCGGATTCCGCCGTCGAGCCCGAACTCGACCCCCAGGCCATCGGCATCGACGGTCTCGACGCGTGGCTGACGGAATGGCGCACGTGGGCGGTCGTCGACCGCGAGCGGCAGGCCGCCTCGCATCTGTACAGCTTCCTGCAGCGAGCGATGCTCGACCTCGAGGACCAGCCCGAATCGCTGGAACTCGTCGTCGCGTCGGGTCTGCTGCACCTCTCCGAGGGTGTGGCGGGCGCGCGGGTCCACACGCACCTGATCACCCAAGCCGCGCTCATCGAGCGACAGGGCGATTCCGGCGACCTGGTGGTCCGGCTGAGTCCCAGCGCGGGGCCGTCGCTCGAGGACGTCCAGCTCCTCACCGGTCTGGAGGTCTTCGACCCGACGAGCGTCCGTGAGCTGCACGACGCCCTCGTCACCCAGGTCGCGTCGCCTCTCGACCCCGCGGCTCGCGCGTTCCTGAAGAGTTGGGCCGAGCGTGCGCTCACCGTGCCGGTCGACGTCGTCGATCGTGCGGACGAAGCGTCGTCGTCGGATGCCTTCGTGACGCCGTCGCCGGTGCTCGTGCTGCGCAAGCGCGGCGCGCACGCGCTCATCGAGTACTACAGCCGCATGACCGAGGCGGCCGCCGACGAGTCGAACCCGGTGCCGCTCGGGCTGGCGCAGCTCGTCGAAGCGATCGAACCGGCCGACCGGGTCGCATGGCTCGACCGCATCGGCACGCCGTCGACCGAGTTCACCGGCGAGCAGCTGTTGCCGCTGCCCGCGAACGAGGAACAGCGCGACATCATCGACCGGCTCGCCGGCGACAGCGGTGTCGTGGTCGAGGGACCTCCGGGTACGGGTAAGACCCACACCATCGCCAACATCGTCGCGGCGCTGCTCGCGCGCGGGCAGCGGGTGCTGGTCACCAGTGAGAAGGCGCAGGCGCTGCGCGTGCTCCGGGAGAAGCTCCCGTCCGAGCTGCAGGAACTGTGCGTGGCCGTGACCGACCCGGTGCACGGCGGCACGGTCGAACTCACTCGCAGTGTCAGCGAAATCGCCATCCGCAAGGCGCAATTCAACGTTCGACGCGCGCAGGAACGCATCGACGAGCTCACCTCGCAACGCAACGACGCTCTCGACCGTCGCGCGACGCTGATGGAACAGATCCGGCAGGCGCGCGCGGAGGAGACCGAGGTCCACGCCGACGTCGCCGCCGGTTACGAGGGGACGGCCGCGTCGATCGTCCGACGGGTCCGCGCACACGAAGCCAAGTACGCGTGGTTGCCCGCGCCTCTGCTCACCGACACCCCACCGCTGACGGTCGACGAACTCGTCACCCTCCACTCGTTGCACCAGCGGTCGAGCGTCGAGCGCGCGCGCCGTCGCCAGCAGCGTTTCCCTGAACTGTCACTGCCCACCCAGAGGGAACTGCAGTACGCGTGCGCCGCCGTCTTCCAGGCGTCGAGCGGCACGACCAACGGCGAGACGCAGGGGCTGCTGCGGATCCTCGAGGGTGCATCGCTCGAAGCACTCGGCCGTATCCGCGATCTGTGCGAGCAGCTGCAGGGTGCCCTCGAGGACGCGGACCGGCTCGACGCCCGGATCCAGCGCGTCGCCGACGACGTCCTGTCGGGCCGGGCCCAGCACCTGTGGGGGAAGACCGCCGAGCTCGCCCGGCTCGTGCAGGCCGCGCAGGAGGCCGACCGGATCGTCGGTGCCAGCTCGGTGGACATCGCGATGACGGGACGACAGGCCTTCGAGGCGTACGACGCGCTCGCCCGCAAGCTCGAAGCAGGCGACACGTGGCGCAGTGGCTTCACCCGGTTCCGGCGCAGCGACGAGCAATCCGCCGTCGAAGCGCTCGGGGAGATCGCGACCGTCGACGGCGTCGCCGCCACTACCGCCCAGACGGCGCGCATCGTCGCCGAGCACCTCCGTGCGCTCGAGGCGATCCGGGTCGCGCGGGTGGTCCTTCGCGACCTCGGAATCGACATCGAGCTCGACGAGTCACGCAGCCGCGCCGTCGGCACCCTCGCATTCCTCGACCGGGATCGCGCCATCGTCGACAATCTCGTGGCCCGGGTGCACGACGTCGAATCCGCACTGCGCGAAGTCCATCCGGGGGCGCCGCGGATCACGAGCATCGAGCAGGCGCGGTCCACCGCCGAGTCGGCACGGACCATCGCCGCCGCGGGCACCGCGGAAGCGAGCAAGAACTGGCTCGAATCCATCGGCATGTACGTGCGGGGACAGATCTCCGGGGGAGCATCGCCCGAAGGACGCGCGCTGGCCCGTGCCTTCCACGACGCCGACTTCGACGCCATCAATGCGGCCCTGGACGCGTGGGACCGGGCGGCGGGGGAGCAGCGTGAGGAGCTGGAACTCGTCTCCCTCCACGCACGCCTGACCTCCGCGGCACCCGCACTCGCTCAGGCCCTCGCGGAGAATCCGTTGAGCCTCGCCTGGCCGGTTCGTCTCGCCGACATCGACGAGGCGTGGGCGTGGCGACGCGCGGACGAATGGGTGCGACGCTTCCACGAGCGCACCGACGACGGGCAGTTCGAACGCGACCTCGACGCACTCGAGAAGGACATCGCGCGACTCACGACCGAGCTCGTCGAGGAGAAGGCGTGGAGCGCATGTCTCGACCGCACCACGGCCGAGCAGGTCCAGGCGCTCCATTCGTACCGCGATCACATCGCGAGCATCGGTAAGGGCACCGGCCGTTATGCGGAGCGTTATCGGGCGGCGGCACGCGAGGCCATGCAGGTCGCACAGGGGGCAGTGCCCGCCTGGGTGATGCCGCTGCAGCAGGTGCTGGCTTCGATTCCGCCCGAACAGAATTCGTTCGATGTCGTCATCGTCGACGAAGCGAGCCAGACCGACATCAGCAGCCTGTTCCTGCTGTGGCTGGCGCCGCGCGTGATCGTCGTCGGCGATGACAAGCAGTGTGCACCGAGCGCGGTGTCGCTGGGTGCGCTCGACGGGGTGTTCAGCCGTCTCGATTCGTATCTGCCCGACATCCCGAACTATCTGCGCGACAGCTTCACTCCGCGATCGAGTCTGTTCTCGTTGCTGCGGTCGAGGTTCGGCAGCATCGTCCGGTTGCGGGAGCACTTCCGGTCGATGCCGGAGATCATCGCGTGGTCGAGCGACCAGTTCTACGCGGACGACCCGCTGGTCCCCATGCGGCAGTACGGCTCCGATCGGCTGCAGCCGTTGCGCACCACCCTTGTCGAGGACGGTGCCGTCACCGGCCAGAACTCGACGCTGACGAACTATGCCGAGGCGCATGCCCTCGTCGATACGCTCGTGAAGTGCGTCGAGGATCCTGCCTACGACGGCAAGACCTTCGGTGTGGTGGTGCTGCAGGGGCAGCTGCAGGTCGACATCATCCAGAACGAACTGCTCGAGCGGCTCACCCCGGAGCAGTGGGAGGAACGCAGGCTCCGCGTCGGCACGCCCCCGGACTTCCAGGGCGACGAACGGAACGTGGTGTTCCTGTCGATGGTCGTCGCGCCCGAACAGAACATCGCGGCATTGACGCGAACCGAATACCAGCGACGGTTCAACGTGGCGGCGTCGCGTGCCCAGGACCAGCTGTGGTTGTTCCATTCGAGGACCATCGACACGCTGCGCCGCACCGACCTGCGGTACTCGCTGCTCACCCACATGCGGACGACGTCCCCGCGGCCGGCCGAGCCGATGCCCGCCGGCGTGACGCGTGACGAGCGGCACGAGGCATTCGACAGCCTCTTCCAGCAGGACGTCTTCCTGGACATTGCCACTCGCGGCTATCACGTGAACCCGCGGGTCGAGGTGAACGGCCACTTCATCGATCTCGTCGTGACCGGGGCGGCAGGCAAGCTGGCCGTCGCCTGCGACGACGAGCAGTGGCACACGAGCCCCGACCGGCAGAGCGCCGATCTGGAGCGGGAGCGTGAACTGCACCGCAGCGGCTGGAAGTTCTGGCGGGTCCGGGAATCGGAGTACTACCTCGACCCGGTCGCGGCCATGGCCGGGCTGTGGGAGGAGTTGGAGCGTCGCGGGATCGCGCCGGGCCGGGTGGATGCAACGGTCGTCGACGACACCGTGGATGCGGGTACACGAACGATGACGGGGATCGACGACTACTGAGACGACTCGGCCGCCCCAGCGTTCGCGGTGGCCATCGGATGGAGAAAGATCCCCGAAGGGAAGGCATCCGGGGATCTTTCGTGTGCAGATCTATGACGGCATCGCGATGAACGTCAGCGGATCCGACTTCTCGAATCGGCCGCTGACATTGCCCGCGAGGCCACCTTCGAGTGCCGTGTCGCCCAGGAGATCGAGCTTGCCCGCCGGTACGCCCTCCGAGAGGTCGAGATCGCTCAGGTCGACCCACACGATGTTGGGGCGCGTCGTCGATTCGAACACGTAACGCTTCTCGGCGAGGTCGGCCACCGTCTGCCAGATCGTCTGCGAAGCATACGGTTTTCCGGGTTCGGGTACGCGGAACGGCTGCGCGGCATTGCGGATCACGCTGAGAACGCCCGCGATCGCCTGCACTTGGCTCTGCGGTTCCGGAAGGCTGCCGACGTAATGCGCTGCGCGAGCGAACCTGTCGGACGCATTACCGGTGCCGGGGAGTGGTGCCTCACCGCCGAATCCCTTCACCTTCTTCAGCAGTTCCAGCTGTTCGCCGTAGGCGGGGGAGTTCGTCATGACGGCGTAGTCGCGGCTGTGCCAGACCGTCGGTGTGCCGTCGAGGTATTCGATGATCGCGGAGTCGCCGGTCGCGTCGTCGAGTGCGAGATGCACGGCGGGTACCTCACCGGTCGCCGGGTCGCCCAGCGGAACGACCTGCACGCCGGTCTTCTCGATCCAGTCGACGGCCTCGGCGACGGTCGCGAAGTTGTCGAGGAAGTACTGCATCCACACCGCAACGCTGAGCGCGGGTCGGCTCTTGTCGTGGGTGCCGTAGTCCGATTCGGTGAGCCACAGGATGTGCCCACCGAGGCCGGCCTCGTTGAGTCCGTCGACGGTCATCATATCGTAGGCACCCGCGACCACACTGCCGTACTTCGACGTCCACGAGAGTTGTCCACCGACACCGTCGTCGCGAGTGATACCCCGGGGAGCGCCCACAGATTGGTGGCGGTTTCGCGGTGGTAATCCATGTTGCGTCCCACGAGCACTTGACCGGACGGGCCGTTCCACACAACTCGTGTGCACATATGCGACACCTTCCCGCGGTAGATCCGCGTCGACGAATTATCGATCCCCGTGAATCGACGTACTCCGGTTCGCATTCCTGTGTCGATTCACAAGCGATATCGAGGTTGTATCACGGGGTGGTGCGAGAAACCTGGAGAAAACTCGATTCGCCGGACTAAGCGGGAGGGTGAATTCTCCTCGTCACTCATCCGACGACAGTGCGTCGAAGACCGCCTTCACGCGCACCTCGTCCTCGATGCCGAGAATGTCCGCCCAGAAGAACCCGGCCTCGGTCGTGTAGGCGTGGCCGTGGCCACCGGGCACTTCGGCGGCGAACACCATGTCCAGGGTGACCTGCCAGAACGTCACGAACGGAATCCACGACATCCCCTTGTCGATGTCGGCGCCGCGCTCCTCGCGCAGCCAGTCCGGGCGGTGCCGGACCAGTTGGGAGGACCACCACACGATCGGATCGCTGGGATGCTGCCAGTACACGATGCGGGGAGATTCCCAGTCGCGCAGGCCGTCGAGTTCGGTGAGGTCGTCGGGTGTCGCAGCGAATCGCACGTTCTGCCCGCCGTAGATGACCGGGAGAATTTCGCGACTTCCCGGATCGCGCGAATCGGTGATACGTCGCCACTGCTCTGTGAAATTCGGTGTGCCCACCCAAAGCGCGCCGTCGGTTCGGGTGATCATGTCCTGCACGCCGGCGAAGGCCGATTGACCTCCGTACGAGCCCAGTGATTCGCCGAAGACGAGCAGCTTCGGCCGGGTTTCCGGATCGAGGACACTCCATCTCGCGTACACCGCCTCGAACAACGCGCGACCTGCATTGCGGGGCGAGACCCGGTCGGCGAGGAAAGCCAGGGGACTGGCGAGAAACGAATACTGCATGGCTGCGATGGCCGAGTTGCCGTCCGAGAGGTATTCCAGGGCGGCGGCGACGTCCTGGTTCACCCAGCCACGACCTGTCGTCGTAGCCACGGCGAGGTACTCGCGCTCGAAGGCGCCTGTGCGGTCGAGTTCGGCAACGACATGCGAGGCGAGCACCTCCATCTCGTCGTAGTCCGTGTAGCCGTCGAGACTGTCGAGGGAGCGGTAACCGGCGTAGACGCGGATCGGCATCATCGCGGGTTCCCCGGTCACCGCGGTGATCTCCTCCGGAGACGGACCGCCTGCGACGAACGTGCGCCCTTCACGTCCCAGCGAATCCCACGGTTCGAGAGATGCGTCCGACCCGGATCGCTCCGGCGCCTGTGGCTGCTCGACCCCGTCGGCGGTGCCCTCGTCGACGGCCCTCGCCGATCCGTTGGCGATCCGCGCGATCTCCATCGACAGCAGACCTTCCACCGCCCAGAACATGATCAGCCCGACCAGCACGACACTCACGATGCGCGCCAGGGGAGCCGGCAATACGCGGACGACGAGTCCGGTGACCCATTGCGCCACGTGCCGCAGACCGCGGCCGATGACGAGCAGGAGCAGCGTCACCACCACGGCGACGAGCAGCACACCCGGATAGTCCCAGCTGCTGCCGGGTTCCATCCCGACGAGTTCGCGGCTGATGTCCTGCCACCACGAACCGAGGACGAGGAAGGTCGGCACCACCACGACGGCGACCGCTGCGAGCAGGTACCAGCCGATCTTCTTCACGGTCGCCGACCAGTTCGTCTCGAAGCCGCACTTGCGGACGATCCACGCGACGAGCACGCCGATGCCGTAGCCCGTGATGACGCTGATGCCGGTCGCGACACCCTGCAGGTACCAGGGGCGTGGAAGCAGGGACGGCGACAGCGACCAGCAGTAGAACAGCAGCGCGACGGCGAGGCCGACCGGATGGAACCGGCCCAGCCATCGCAGGATCCCGTCCTTCAGCCGAGCCGAGAACGATGGGGATGGCTCAGGAGGTGCGGGCTGTGTATCGAGGGTCGTGGTCATCGGCGGTCGCTTTCGTCGGTACCAGGGCGCAGGAAGGCATGGCGAAGAGACGGAATGCGAAGCCGTAGGGGAGAAGCTAGCAGAGCCTCGGGCAGCGTGCCGTGCTCGACTACTCGTCTGCGGTGTTCAACTGTTCGACGGCCTCGGCGATCCGCTGCGTGTCGGTGAGCGTCCACCCCTCTGGGGACGTCACGGCGGCCCAGCCGTAGGGGATGAGGTCCTCGTAATTGTGCCCGTGACCGGCGGGTGGCGACGTGCCGACCATGATGTCGGCCGCGACCTGAGCGAAGGTGACGATCGGGTACCACCGCATCGACGGTGAGCGATCCGTGCCCGGAGGTTCGGCGAGCCAGTCGGGTCGCTCGAAGAGCAGTCCCGGTCCCCACCACACCACCGGATCGGACGCATGCTGCAGATACAGGACCCGCGGGTCGTTCCACGGTCCTTGCTGGTCCTCGAGCGTCTGCAGGTCGGAGGCGAACCGCACCGCGACGCCGTCTTCGTAGACGGGCAGGACCTCGGGGCTGCCGGGATCACGATGGTCGACGATGCTGCGCCACAGCTGGTTCGAGTTCGGAGGTCCGACGAACAGCGCGCCGTCGATCTGGCTGCGCATGTCAGTGAGGTCGTCGAAGGCGGCTTCGGCGGATTGCGAGCCGAGGCTCTCGCCGTAGACGACGAGCTTGGGTCGCTGGTCCTCCGGCAGTTGCGACCAGCGTTCGTGGACACCGTTGATCAGTGTGTTGCCGGCGGCCTTGGCGGCGGAGCCGTCGACGAGGAAGGAGATCCAGCTCGGCAGGAAGGAGTACTGGATCGCGGCGATCGCCGAGTTGCCGTTGTAGATCGCTTCGATCGAGTCGGCGGCGAACGGGTTCACCCACCCGGTCCCGGTGGTGCCAGCGACGACGAGGATCTCGCGCTCCCACGCCTTCGTGCGGTCGAGTTCGTCGAGGATCAGCTGCACCTGCTCATCGGTGGTGCCGTCGGCTTCGAGTCCCGCGTACACCCGTATGGGTTCGAGTGCGGGAGCGTCGTTCAGTTCGGTCAACTGCTCGGCGTCCATCCCACCGGCGACGAACGTGCGCCCCTGACGTCCGAGACTCTCCCACGTCGACGGCGACGCTGAGCTTCCCGACCGCTCGGGAATCTGAGGCTGCTCCACGCCGGGGTCGGTGCTGTTGTTGTCGTCGGCGAAGACGATGCGTGCTGCCATTGAGCTGCTCGCGAGCAGAACCTGGTCGACGAACACGACCACCACGAGCACGAGGATGACCGGTGCGAGGACGCCGGCCGCGGCGACCGGAACACGCAGGCGGGTCGCGAGGAACTCCGCGAAGCGTCGTCCGACCCACCGCAATCCGCGCGCGATGTAGAGGAGGGCAGCGAAGATCGCGACGCTCACCAGACCGGTGCGGAGATACGCGAAGCCCGTTGTGGTCTCGATGCCCATGAGCGCACGGACTTCGTTCTGCCATTCCGCCGCGGCGAGCAGGCTCCCCAGAAGTGTCCCTACCGCGATGAGGGCCACCACCACTTCGGCGATGCGGCGGACCGTGTGGCGCCGTCGCCACCACGTGAGGCGCGGCGCGATCCATCGTCGTGCAGGAAACGCGACGAGCACACCGATGCCGTACCCGACGATGCCCGTCACACCGCTGATGAGTCCCTGGAAATACCACTCGCGGGGAATGAGGGAGGGGCTCAGACTCCACGCGAAAAAGAACAGGGCGACGACGAGACCGAGAAAGTCGAGGCCGAAGACGGAGAGGTGGCGCCGACCCGTATTGCCTTCGCGCGGAGTTGTCTCGTCTGTATCGACTTGCGTGCTCACGGGAGCGACCCTAACCCGGTCGGTGACCCACCGCGGGCCGAGCGAAGCCGGCCTCTCGTCGCCTTTGAGCTCAGGTTTGTGCGCTGCTGGGCGCGACGTATCCGGGTCCTGACGCCGCTGCCAGCGCCGTAGTGAAGGCATTCCGGCTCAGTGATGAGGGTCCGTCCGCCGGCTGGGACCCATGGAAAGTAGACGACACTTCCATGCAATCGCTGGGTGAGTCCACGAGGAAGGCGTTCTAGTTGCTAATGGTTCAATAGGGATCATTCGACTGATGCGCCGAAATATCGCCGGCGCGTGGTCTCTGATGGGGTAATCAGGAGGATTTGTGAGTGACGGTTCGTGGAGCGGCGACGATTTCGATGCTCGTCTCCGCCGCGAGGCAATGGCATGGTTGACCATCCGCACGAATGACGGTCTCGATCCGATCAGTCGACAGGACCTCCTCGACTTCACGATCGATGGGGAGATGTTCCGGCTCATGGACCCGACGCGCGGGATCCGGAAGCCGAAGGAGCTTTCGTCAGCTCTGTCCATCAGTACGACGTATCGCGCGCCCGGTGCGAAGCGTCCGTACGAGGATCAGGTCGGCTCGGACGGACTCTTGCGCTACAAGTGGTCGACGACCGACCCGAACAACATGGACAATCGTGGTTTACGCGCGGCCATGAACGAGGGCGTGCCACTGATCTGGTTCTACGGCGTCGGTCCGAGCTTGTTCCAGCCCATCTATCCGGTGTTCATCATCGGGGAAGAACCTGACGAACACCAGTTCGTCATCGCCACCGAAGTCGCTCGCGATCTTCATCGTCCCGATTCCCGAGCGGAAGAGCAGCTTCGGCGATATGTCGTAGCAGAGACAAAGCGTCGGCTCCATCAGCCGGTTTTTCGTGCAACTGTGATGCGTGCGTACGAAACGCGATGTGCGGTCTGCGCTCTCGGTCATAGTGAGCTGTTGGATGCTGCGCATATTGTGCCTGACTCACACGAGGCAGGTATTGCGTCGGTGACTAACGGGCTCGCTCTGTGCAAGATCCACCACGCTGCGTACGACGTGAACATCCTTGGCATTACGCCGGACTTGGTCGTGGAGATCCGGAGGGCCCTTTTGGACGAGATCGACGGCCCGATGCTCGAGCATGGCTTGAAGGAGCGGCATGGACAGAAGCTGATGGTGGTTCCGCCGTCTCGTAGTGAGCAGCCTGACCGAGAACTCCTGGAAATTAGTTACGTCCGCTTTCTCAGCGCAGGCTGAGAGCTGACAGCAGCAGTCCCGCGTAGACCAGGACGATTGGACCTGGTGCACGACTCGGTGACAGTTTCGATCACGCAGCCTGTGCGGTTGGTGTAGTCATGATGTCTCGAACTCGACAGGCGTCAATCTGCCCAGTGGGAGCTGACGTTTCCAACGGTGATAAGTCCGCGCGATCCTCTTACCGCAAGCGGGTGGTGCCCCAGTGACGATCGCGACGCGCAACTGCTCGCAAGTGACCCAACGCTGCCGGTCGAGGACGTTGCGCTGGAGCAGCGCAAAGAACGATTCCATCGCGGCGTTGTCGCCGGCCGCCCCGACCCGGGCACATCGTCCTGACCAAGCCGTGACAGCCCCAGAACGCGAACGAATGCCGGCTGCGAAATTGCGATCCGCCATCGGGATGCACCACGTACCCGGCGACCGAACCTCGCCGAGCCACTGCGGATTCGAGGGCGGCCACAGCGAGTCGAGACTTCATCCGGTCACCAATCGAGTAGCCGACGATCTGGTTCGAGCAGACGTCCTTGATCACACAGGCGGAGCTTGCCCTCGTCGGTGCGGTGCTCGGCGGGGGTACTTCCCTTCGCGCAGTTCAGCGCTCTTACCGGCGGTGGTGCCGGGTGTGATGCGGTCTTCGACGTCAGCCTTTCGCATCCAGTTGGTCGAGCAGGATGCGCTGATGCCGAAGTCCGTGGCGAACTGCCGCAAGTGCTGGCCTGGTTCGCGGTGGCGGGCCACGCGCACGACGTCGTCGCGGAACTCTTTCGTGTAGGGCTCGGGCACGGGGTCGATCCTTCCAGCAGTGCCTGACGACACCGCAGTTCAGATGTCATCGATCCGTGCAGCAGTCCCGGTGCTCTGGCAACGCTGCCGAGAAATTCAAACCCGCAGTGCGCCGGCATCCATCGCAGAGAGCAGCTTCGAACTCGTGTGCGTAGCGCGGGCAGTCCGTCACGGATATCAGCGACCGTCAGGTCGACGTGCAAGCGCAGCCATCCAGGCCCGATCCGTTGTCGCGGCGGAACCAAGCCCAGGGTCCACGCCGCGAGGTGCGGCTGGCCTTCGAGCCGGCCCACGTCCACCAGCGCCGGTCGTTCCGATCGTCGCGCATGATGACCAACGCGCCGTCGGTGACTTGGTCGGAGCGGTGCACCCGCTGACCGTCAAACGCCGCTACGGCTCGCCGCGTCAACGTCACTCCGGAGGGTATTGCACCCAGCAGGATATCGCGAATGTCGCGCGCGATCTCGAACGATGCACCGTCGGGCAGGGGATCCCACTTGGCGTGGTCTTGGATATGGGTTGGCTCGACGAACACGTGCCGTCGCTTCCAGGCGATGCGGGTGACCTTCTACGACCGTCCGCCGAGTAGCAGTATATGGGGCCCTCGACGTCGTCGGTGAGCACGCTGGTCTCCACAGAATCGATCTCTTGCCGGCCCGGCCTATACCGTGAACTCTGGGGCAGTGGCAACGCGGTGCGGTGCGCCAACTCGGTCGGTCCCTTGATGAGCTCCACTACAGCAGGCACCGGCGGTGCACTCTTACTGCGACCCGCCGCTGGGCGGAACCGGTAACAGTGCTCGCTTGCATGCCGATTAGTCCAACAAATCCCAGTCGAGAATGGACAAGTGATGAGCACGCAAGCGGGATGGTACGCGGACGGCAATAGCCCGGGCGTCGAGCGCTGGTGGGACGGAAATCAATGGACAGAGCAGACTCGTCCGATGTCGGGGCCAGGATTCGGAGCGCCAGCTCCCGTAAATCCGGAGAAGAACGGGATGGGCCTGGCCTCGCTGATTCTGGGGATCGTGGGTCTCCTGTTCTGTTTGATGCCGATCACCGGGTTCATCGGCTTCATTCTCGGCATCATCGGGCTCGCTCTGGGTCTAGCGGGTATCAGCCGTTGTCGTAAGAACAAGGCGACGAACAAGAAGACCGCGATCTCGGGCACCATTCTCAGTGCCCTTGCCGTGATCTTCGGCATCGTTGGCATCGTCATGTTCTTCACCGCCGTCGACCAGCTCGGAAACGATCTCGACCAGATCGGAACCGACCTGCAGGATTACAGTGATTGCATCAGTGAGGCAGAGAATCTCGACGAAATGAACCTGTGCGAGTAGCCGCAGTTTCGGCTCTTCACGCTGCCTGAGCAGTTCGGCAGGGACACCTCACCGCCCTGCCGTGCGCGTCGTCCGGTAGCCACCCGTACTCGTCGCACGCTCCGCACTTCGCCGGTCGGATCCGTGGAACGGACAGTCCCTGCCACATCGGTAGCCACGCGTGCGCGTATCGCATCGGATCGCTGGGGCGATGCGCCGCCTTCGCGGTCGCTACCAGCGTCGGAACGCCGTGCGTCGCGATCAACGCTTCGATCGCGGCTACGGCATCCGGCCTGAGGTACGCGAATGTTGCTGTCAGTCCGGATTCTTTACATGCCGCCGCCAACCGGGCGACCTCGGGACTGTGCGATGCGTTCGAGACCTGGGACGTGCGGTTGGTTTCCGTCCTTGGTGAATCAGTACTTAAAAGACCGCCTGGCTCTCCGATGTCCGCGCTGCCGCGGGTCGGATTTTCAGGCCCCGGCTGGACGTGCGGCTCTTCGTAGATCGTCTGAATGGTGATCCACTGGCCGCGCTCGTTCTGGATCTTCTCGCGGATCAGGTAGCCGAGTTCGGCGAGCTCACGAAGGGCGGAGCGGATGGCGTCGCGACCTTCCTTCGGCGACTGGCCGGCGATCGAGTCGGACCGCGTACGCCAGTCGTCCGGCTTGGACAGCAGCCAGATGAGCACACCGCGTGCTCGGAAGGACAGGCGCTCGTCGTTGATGACGGCGTTGCTGAGGATAGTGAAGTTGCTGGCCAGGCGCGGTCCACGACGCACGCCGCCAGCCAGGGTATTCTGGCCCACGTTCGACTCCATTCCAGTCGGACATCTGGCCCGTCGGGAGTTGCCGCTCCTGGCGGGCCTTCTTCACTTGTGACGCCACGCGGATCGGTGACGATCTTGAGATCTTGGCACTCCTCTGGATGTGCGCGCAAGGGAAATCTTCTAAGCCGCTTTACCGCAACGGTTTACATGACCACGCGGGTCGCGACATCTCTGCGGCGGTCGTCATCGAGTCTTCCTGTCGGAGTTAGGGGGCCGATCAGATCCAGCTGCACGCTTCTCTGTGCCGGGCGAGCGCCGCAGCGTCCGGACGATGAGCGGAGCTTTTCGGTACTCGAAGTCGCTTGCCGGCTAATGCGGCGTACTCGCTGCTCGCGAGTTGGGGAGCCACTTCGATGGTGAGGTCGCTGCGCACCGTCCACAGTTGCAGGTCGAACAAAGTGTGGAGGTCGGCGCGGAGGAGCAGACCATTGGTCACATGGTTGCTGTGCTCTCCGAAGTAGCGGTCGATATGGGCTGCTTCCAGGACCGCCTCGACGTCGCATCCCGTAACTGCGCAACGACGTTCATACGCTGCCAGCAATGCGCGACGGAACTTGGGCTGACCGTATCGCACAGCAATGGCTCGTTGAGCGCGTTTACGGACATCGTCGCCCTTCTCATAAGTGGGAAGGCTGGCGGGCAGCTCTATATCGACGACGGGGAAGTGGGCGAAAGCAAGATCGGCTTCCGGGCCGAACAGAGAGCGCAAGCGACTCTCGGCGGACGGGTCGGACACTTGGTTGGCTCCGGCCTGCGCCGCGAGGTTCCTCCCGAGCAACTTCTGTAGTTGAGCCCAGGTGGGCGATGAAACTACGTCCTCACTGATTGTGTCGAACTCGAATCGGTGGGTGTAACCGCCGGTCCGAACGTCGCTCCAGTGTGCGGGCGGCGCGCTGGGCGTGATTTCGTAGAGGCCGGAAGTTGCTCGTGCATACGCGACGAACCCGTTGCCTTGACCCGTTATCCAGAAGTAGATGTCGTCACCGGGCACAATCTTCTTGAAGTACGACGGGCTACGCACATCCCAGAAGCCGTCGTCCCTCGCGTAATCCCAGTGTTGTGGCGTCTTCTCGTTGATCTTGACGATCCAGCTGGTCATTGCCCATGCGCCTTCTCAGGTTCGCATCGGGTGGGGGCATGTCCTGCTGTGGAAGCCCGTCGGGCCGTGCTCGGTGTTCGATACTCGTCGTGAGGTGTCAGTCGGCGATCAGTGCACGGAGCGCGTCGCGTGTTTCGGCGTCGGTCGAGTAGATGACGGTGCCGATCATTCCGCGGGTGAGCAGCACCTTGTAGACGTTGCGGACCAACCGGTCGAAGCGCACGTCGGAAATTCGCGTGCGGTTCTTGAAGTCCGGATCGCGGTTGGCCTCTCGGACCGTGGTGAATCGTTCGTTACGCCAGACCAGATCAGGTCCGAGGATGACTCCGTTCCAGTCGTATTCGAAACCCTGGGCGGTGTAGACGCAACCGACCTGGCCGAAGCCCCCGTCCTCGGTAGCCCACAACGCAGCTGGGGGAGCGTCGCCGACCCGGCGGTCGCTCTTGCTGTTCCACGGACGCGCCCAGCTGCCGATCCGAACGTCGGGAACCAGATTTCCGGCCTTGTCCGCATTACTCCACGGCCAGCAGTAGCCTGCCGTCATCCGCGCCGAGTATCCGCGCTCCCGCTGCTGGGAGAGGAAATGTTCCATCTCCTCGGGGCTGTCCGCAACACGAACGGTGAACTGCGGGTCGCCCTTCCACTCGAACGGCCCTCCGTCCTCCAGATCGAGCAGCCGCTTCACCCATAGCAGATACTCCTCGCTACCCCCGCAGCGGAACTGTTCTCCCAGATGGATGTGCTGCGTCTCGAGCCCGAGTGAGGCTGCATAACGTTCGATCTGGGCGAAAGACCCCATCTCTCCGGGGCGTACCACCTGGTGCTCGTCGAGAAGGAAGACAGGGACGCGCGCGGCCGCGATGAGTTCGTCGACCTGCGGTCGGTCTGTGCGGAGCTCGGCTCGGGTGTAGCGGTCTACAGAAGTTTCGCGAATGCGGTGGGCCTCGTCGAGGATGAGGACATCCAACCCATTGCGATCTGCTGTCATGAACTGGTTGAAGTACTTGAACATCTTTTGCACGCGCGGCGCACGGTGTCCCGCAACTTTCCGGAGGGTTTGCGTGAACGATCGAGACCCGGTCGCGTGTAGGACGGTTCGTCCGCGCCGCGCGAGCTCGCCGAGCAGTGACAACGCCACCACGCTCTTACCGCTGCCGGGACCGCCGGTGACGATGATGACGCGCTTGCGATCGGCGGCGCGTGACTGTTCGACCTCGTGGAGTACGAGGTCGACGGCGAGCTGTTGGTTTCCGAGCAAATGGAACTGGGGGCGGTCGCGTACTTCTGCGGCGGCAACCTCGAGGAGTTGCCGGGAGGGGGCGATCGCCGACTTCATCAGAGCGTCGCCGGCGGAATAGCCGGGCGCAGCGGCGAGACGGCTCCGAAGGAACGCGATCATGTCTCCGCGCTCGGCAGCGGTGAACATCCGTCCCGTGACGCTCATCGGATAGGAACGCAAATCGGCGACGGCACTCTGATCGGTGGCGTTGTGGAGGTAGGCGATACCGGCAAGGGCGTCGGGTTGATCGGAAACCGTGCGGGCGAAGTCCACGAGATAGTCGCAGTACCCCTTCACCTGCGCGGCCGGGTGCAGCTTCGGTCCTCCCGGCATCCCGGCTACCTCGACAAGTTCGGGGTTGTCCTCGTACCGCCGCGCTGCCGACCATTGCTTCAACTCGACGACCACATACGAGGCCGCACCGGTCTGCGGATGCGTCCCTGCCAGGACGACGTCGGCACGCTGGGACGTCAGAGGAAGGTGATATTCGAGCAGCATCTCGACGTCGTCCAACCCGGCGTCGACCAGGTCGCGAGCGAGAACGGGCAGGCTCCGTGCCCAGGACTTCTGCTCGGATTCTCCGGCGCGTCGTCCCGTGCGAAACAGCATCTGTTCCAACAACTGCTCCGCGAGCGATTCGGGACGATCGAGGTCGACGATCCGGCGGGCGGTAGTACGAAGCAGCGTCACAGTCAGGTCCCCAAGGCAGCACGAATCCACTCGTGCGGGTGGGGGCATGTCCGTGGCTGCTCATCGCAGCGGAAGTCCGTCGGGCCGCAGACAGAACTATATCGGTGAGGGGTGCCGCAACTCGTTCAGGGCGAGTGTGGCTGGTACGTACCGGACGATCTCCACAGCAACGAGCCGGCAGGCAAGGCCGCATAGACGCCGTGAGCGGCCGACGCCGTCCGCTTGTGCAGAACCGGGATCCGGGTGAGGCTGGAAACGTCGGCCAAGAATTGTCGTTCCAGGGCTCGCGTCACATGGTCCTGCACCGGGATGCTGGCCGACTTGTCGAGGTTGCATCGCGCGTCGGTTGCCACCAGGTTGGCAACACCGTCGATGGGGATCATCGACCACGGCACCACGTGATCGATGTGGACTTCGGAGTGCAGACGACCGTCGCAGTAGAAGCAGCGACCCGACTGCAGGTCACGGAGCGGGTCGACGAGAGCACGCAGCGCGGTGCGGTCGGTGCCGAAGAGAAAGCCGTCGACGTCCTCGGCATCGAGTTCGGCGCGGTTGAGATCGATGACATCGTGCGCCCATACGGAGCGGACGAAGGTTCTGAGCAGCACGGATGTGCGGCGAAGCCCCTCGGGCACACCTGGGCGCAGCACGATGACGGCGATCCGGTCGACGTCACTCACGGTCATCTTCTTGTGAAAGCCCGCCGCGTCGTACAAGAACTCGTCGCGGGTAGCGCTGTGGGGGACGGTCTGAAGATGCGTGAGCGGTTGTTGCGCGATCGTCAGCCGTAGGGAGCGAACGAGTCGTCGATAGACCGGATGGGCGGACTCCCGAGCTGCCTCCGCGGTGCGAAGCCCATCGGATATCAGGATGCCTCTGACCTCTGCGATGCGATCCGGGATCGAACGTCCGCGCCGGACTTGAACGAGTCGTCCGTGGCGGTGGAACGACCGAACCTGATTCCAGTAATAGCCGATGATCCGGTGCGCGATCTCGTCGATCGGAACGGTGAGACTCCCGTCTGGAGCAGCGGTGTTCTCGACGCAGATGTCGACGAGTGCCATGACGGTCGCGAGTTTGTACGTGGAATTGCGGCGGCCGGCTTCGAGGAGTTGCACGACGCGGCCGGCGACGTCGAGGGGGTCAAGTGCCGCGTAGCTCATCCCGGCACAATATCCGCCGCTCGAGCCGTGAGGCTTTCGCGCTACGAATTCGAAACCGGAGGTCGTGCGGTGAGAGCGCTCGGTCGATGCGGTTCTTCTGTCAATCCGAATCGTTCATCGAAGATGTCCTGCAACGTGAGAGCGATCTACTGCTCGGCTCAAGCATGGGCGAGCAGCATCGTGGCGTTTGGCCACTGTATGGGGGCGGATCCGAATGGAGACAGGGACGACGAGCGACCGGCAATGATCGAACTCGAACCCGAATTTGATATGTGGACGATAGGGGAGTGCAATGGGCTTCCTCGCGCGCCGAACTCGGGTTTGCTCACGCTACACGCGGGGCAAGCCTCGGGTCAGCGCGCGAGAGTTGTGGGGGCGCACGCGGCCTGGAGACAGGATCCCGGGCCTTCTGGGCTACGACCCCTTCCACTACGTCGTGTACACCCAACCGTCGTTGCCGCAAATGACTGCGTCGAGATTCTTAGCCTGAATCCACTGACGTGATGCCGAAGCCCGTTCCGGCCGGGCGAGTGGATGTATGGGCAGTTGCGGACATGCGGTGACCGCTGGTTTGCCCAGCTTTCCACGGTGCGGTTCCGGTCGTGCCGTCTCGGCGGGTCGGTCGGTGTTCAGGCGATAGCTGGCGGGCTGTGGCCGATGGTATTGGTCCACAATCGAAGCCATGCGTCCGACCAGGGCCAGTGCGTGGGTAGCCGCAAGATCGGTTTTCGTTGCGGTCGACACAATCGGGCCGGGATATCGACGATCTTGCGCCGTAGCGTCGCCCCACGGGCGCGAACATGCCCACCACCTGCAAGAAGGCCGGCGGCGCGCAGCAGGTTGTGGGCGATCGCCGCGCAGAGCACCCACGCGGAGTTCGCCCCGAAGCGCCCCGACAGCATGTGCGCCAGGGGTCCGTCGATGAGGTCGGCGAAGACGGTTTCGATGATCGCGTGCCGGCGATGGGTGACATCGGCGTCGGTGGCCGAGGTAGTGGTGTTGGTGAAGAACGGATGATGCCGCCACACCGGGAACAACGCGTCGGGATAGCGGGCGTCTTTGACGCGGCGCACGATCAACCGGGCGGTAACCGGAGTCGTGGTGGAAGCAAAAGCGGTGTAGGTGGTTTCGGCGACCTCGGCATCTTCAGATCCACGCTCCGGTGTCCGGGTCGCGGACCGCTCCGGGGTACTTCACCGGGATCCACGCCTCGTCGGCGATGGAGTCGATCGCGCGCCGGACCGCGGTGTTCTTGTCCAGGACCAGCGAGAAGCACACTTTCGCGCGCAGGCACGCCGAGATGACCGAACGGGTGCCGTAGGCGGAATCACCGCAGACCGTGATGGCACCGGCCGCGCCCGCTGCCCGGGCGGTGACGATGGCCTGGGTGACCATCCGACCTGCACCGTTACCGGAGCCGGCTTTCCCGGCGCGCAGTCGCATCCCGGTGATGATCGGCGTGGAGTCGGCTGTGCTGATGGTGGTGGCCAGTGGGGACAGGCCTTTGCGCAGGATCTGTTTGCCGGCGATTTTCGTGTGTCCGTAGCTCGCGCCTTGTTTGGCGCGGTCGTAGACCGGGCGCAGCAGCGAGTCGATGTCGATGAACGCCTGCTCGGCCAAACCGGGCAGGATCTCGACCCGGGCCGTGAGTGCGATCAGGTGTTCGCGGAGCACGGATTCGAGCTGGCGGGCATGACCGAAGCTGAACTCGCGTAGCAGTGTTCCCACGGTCGAGGGGGCGTAGACACCTCCGAAGAGGTGTGTCATGCCGCCGGAGCGTAGCAGGTCGATGTTGTCGGCGCCGGCGCACATCCCGGCGATCAGGGTGAGCAGTTTCGGTGCCGGGTTCGCCGCCCCGGACGCGACCTTCGTGGTGGTGATCGAGACCTTCTCGGCGAGCAGGTCCGGCAGGTGGGTGTGTTCGGCCAAGGTCATGATCGGGACCAGTCCGGCGCACGAGACGAGGTTGTCCTCGTCGAACATGGCGGAGCCGTCGATGAACTTGTGGGACACTTTCACCGGAAGTGCCTTTCGTGAACTGGTGGATTTGTTGTGTGAGAACTCCAATCTTCCCAGTTCAGGGGGCACTTTCTTCAGTTCGACACGCTGCTACGCAGTCGGTCTTTCGGTGGAATCAGGGTAAGAGCAGGAATGAGATCGGTGTTGCCGAGGCGCGTCACACATGTGCGACAAAGTACCTCCCGCAGGTGGTGTCGGCTGCGTCAGAAGCTCGCGTCTTTGCTGTCATCGGCGTGCATGCAGCTCGGGAGGTTTCACAATTGTTCCACCTGGGTCTCGACGGAGAGCACCGATACGCGGAGTTCGTTCACGACGGCCGTCCGCGAGCGTTCGTCTATCTCGACCATCCGTCGAGTGGCGGCAAGAAAAAGCGATTCGCGACGGCCGTGACACCAGAGCAACTCGATCGCCTACGCACTGAGTTCGCGGCCACCACGATCTGACGCTGCGCGAGATCCTGGCCGTCGATGCCGACGCGACAACGACTTGGGTGTTCCAGCCCCGCTATCCGGGGGTGGAACCACCCAAATCAGGAGGAGCTGCACCAGCTCGCAATCCACGTCCGCAGGGACAGCTCTACAACGAATGCACGTGATGGTCGATCATCGCTGCCAGGGAATTCTGTACGGCTCTGGCTCGTCCTCGACCGGAGTTGCGGCAGGTGGCTGATGATCCCAACGCCAGCGGTAGTGCTTCGATGCTTTCAGTTCGATCACCTCTGGAGGGAGAGTGCGAAGGATCCGTTCGATGTCGCGCCATTCGGCTGTGCCTGCGTCGACGCGGGCCGCGAAGGCTCGGAGCGCGTCGGATGCGGCGTCGGTTTCGGCGAGCCGGCTCATCAGTGCTTCGTCGACGTCGATGCGCGTATCCCAGTCACCGTTGCTCGCCTGGTCGGCGCGGATGCGGCGGGTGTCGATGGCGTGTCCGGCGTCCTGGATCCTGCGGACGGCTGCTTCCAGGTGGGGCGGGACGTCCCTCATACGGCATCCGCCCAGGGGTCGTCGCCGACGACATAGCCGGATTTGGGGGCGTTGCATGTATCGCCTGTATCGGCCACGCTGGCGATATCCATGGCGAGTTCGGCTTTCGTCTTGGTGTCGGTGTCGGTGTAGGCGTCGGTTATCGGTGCAAGCTTTTCTTCGAACTTCTCGTTGAGATAGCCGGACGGAGATGCCATCGCCGCAAGGAATCCTTCGAGCGCCTCGACGATCTCCCGCACGCTATCCACGAGATCATCGATCTGCGAAGCCGCTTGTCTGATGATCTCGACAATGGCGTTCACCTGGATGTACGTGCCGATTCAGGGGATCTTCTTGACGGCGAACTTCAATGCCTGGGTGGTGTTCTCGAGTGAGACTTCCGCTTCCAGCATCGTGGCGAGTCGCCGAACCCCACTGATTGCAGCATCCCTGACCTTGTCGGAGGTGAAGAAACACATCTCCTTCGCTACTCGGCCTACCGGGCCTTCCCACTCCATAGCTGCCGCTTGGCGTTCAGCGTGCTCGGTGAAACTTTGAGCAGCGGCACCGTCCCAATGCGGATCGAGTTGTTCATAACCTGCACGGAGGTTGGAACCACATGTCTCCATACCTTCGGCTGCGATGCGATATGCGTCGCCGATACGCTTCAGTTCGTTCCAGTTTCCCGTCAATGGCTCCACGAACTGCAGGAGCGGACTCCATCCCGTTGCAGCGTGAATCGCGTCGTCTACATCTCCGAGCCAACCTGCTGCGTCCGCGATGACTTGCCGAATATCCTCGGCTCCTACTTCGGACAGCGGAAGGTCTACTTCCTCTGCCTTCCGGTAAGTCACCGGGTCGAGGAACGGAGCTGCGGGGCCGGGCGCTGGGGTGTACGAGTCGTAGTGGGCGTCGATCGGCTCTTCGAACAGTATGTTCGCGTTGAGAGCGTCATATGTTTGGGCCTCTTGGTCTGCGTACATCCACGCAACTCGGTTGAGCTCCACACCGGTCGACCGAGTAACCGCCGCCAAGCCGCCGTACCGGGAAGACATGAAGTCCGCGGTCGCTGCCAGAGGGGCGCTCAATAGTGCAAGTACACCTGCGCCCAATCCTTGCTGAACACTGCATTCCGCACGTATGTAGTCGGTGGAGGCCGAGGCGTCGTCGGCAATGTCATCGAATAACACAGCGGTTCCGGCTACTTCTTCGGGAGCTGCCTTGAATGTTTCGCCCATGACACTTTCTGTCTTCTTGATGCGCTTCGTTTGGTGGGTCGAAGCGTCGAAATGATGTCGTCTGCAACCCCGCCCTCGTACGCGCCATCGATATCCTGGTGGACTTCGACCATCAACACCATGGTTTCTGCGGTGGCGTAACCTGGCGTCGCCACGACGTCGAAGCGGGCCGAGCCTGGTTCGCACGAACTGATTCGCGGGATATCGGTAACGAGGGCTGAGACGCGGACCGCGGGCCGCCCTGCGACTTCGAACCATACGGGGCCGGTGTACTCGACCGTCGGCAATGTTCCGGCATTGTCGTCGAAAATCCACTCGACGGCGCGGACCTCTTGTTGCGCTACCGATTCGAGGTCCAGGTCCCGCGAACCTGCCGCGCCGGAGATCGCAAGCCAGCCCCCGTCTTCCTCCGGGCAATAACCGTAACCGAAGAACCCGACAGCTCCATAACTGGCCTTGTCGTTCTCGTTGGACCATCCGGCGATAGAACGGTAGTCGTTGGTCCAGTCCGCCGGAATATCGTATGTAAGACCGTATCTCGTGCTGATCGGTTGCGGCGCACCTGGAGCGGCGGTCATCTGAGGCGGTGGGCGCAGCATCGAGGGGAACCCCTCCGGCAATGGCGGGGGAGAGGTTCGTGGACCCACCGGTGCCGATGGCGCGGAGGTAGTCGGCACCAAGGTCGGAACCGAGGGGACGTCAGGGCCGACAATCGAGGACACCCGCGGTAGCAGCAGGATTGCTGCTATCCCTCCTGCAATAGGCAGTACGGTGCGCAACAGAAACGACTTCACGTGCCCCCTCCCGACTGGATCTCGACCCCCTCGAGATCAGCGCGGAGACTGTAACAGGTGCCGCGGTTCGTCTCGTCGAGTGCACTCGACGAGAGCTCCATCGACTGGGATCTGCACAGTGCTGCGGTGTCAATGAGTCCAAAAGTCGATCAAGACGGTCGGAGCGTTGCGATGATGTCGTCGGCGACGTCGACGTCGTACGCGCCTTCGTTGACCTGCACCATCAACACCATGGTCTGCGCCGTCGCATAGCCCGGGGTGGCAACGATGTCGAACCGGGCGGCGTTGGGTTCGCAACCACTGACCTGCGGAATACCATTGATACGGGCGGAAATTCGAACGGCGGGGCGGTCAGCGATCTCGAACCATACGGGGGCGGCGTACTCGACTGTCGGCCGCGTGCCGGCGTTGTCGTCGAAGATCCACTCGACGTCTCGGATCCTCTCGGTAGCTACGGTTTCGAGGTCGATATCTCGCGAGCCCGCCACGCCGGACATCGCCAGCCAGCCTCCGTCTTTTTCGGGACAGGACCCGTAGCCGAACGAACCGACGCTGCCGTAGACGGCATGGCCTTCCTCACCGGACCATCCGGAGCTAGCGCCGTGGTCGTTCTTCCAGTCCGCCGGAATCTCATAGATGAGGCCGTATCTGGTGTCGATCGGTTGCGGTTGCCCTGGCTCGACGTCGATCTTCGGTGGGGGAAACAACATGGAGGGAAAACCCTCCGGAAGGGGAGGTCGCGTGGTCTGCGGTGTGGAAGGGCCCGATGCGGCGACGGTGGTCGGCACCAAGGTAGGTACGGACGGGACTTCGGGACCGAGAAACGAGGACACCCGAGGAAGTAGCAACAGTGCTGTTATCCCGCCGACTATCGGCAGCACCCTGCGCAGCAGACAAGACTTCACGTGCCCCCTTCGACTTGATCTCGGCCCCTCGAGACCAGCGCGGCGACTGTAACAGGCGCAACTTGATGCGCTGAAACGAGGCTCGCTCGCGCTACACGCGAAGCGAGCCTCGGTTCAGCGCGCGAGAGTTAAAGGGACGCAACCGCTCCCGCGCCTATGCGAGACGTCACCAGTGGATGGCGGCCACCGAATCCAGTGGCTCGGCGATCGTCTCCGCTGCGACCTGCAGATCCGCATCTCGCAACGCCTGCGGAATCCGCAGCCGGGCGCGTTGTTCGATCTCGGCCAGCGGAACCTGGAAGACCCGGAACTCGTCGAGGTCGAGCACCTCGAGCTGGTCGAGGTTCTGGCTCAGCAGGAAGCCTCGGGCCTCGAGCTCGCCGTTCTCCATGAACACGAGCACCTTCCAGAACTCGTGGGGGATCTTCACCCTCCTGAACTCGCGGTCATCGTCCGCGAACACCGGGCCGCCGAACGCCGACACCTTGAGGTCGTCGACGTCCACGTCGGCGAAGACCGCGTCCTCGAGCTTGCCCCAGACGCCGTCGCGGGCGCTCTGGTTGAAGTCGTCCATCTGCGGGGTGATGTTGGTGTAGATGAACGAGTCCCTGTTCGCCTTGGTTGCTTCGCTCGTGCTGCCCCACAGCAGGTCGGCGCGTCGTGCGAGGTGCCCGCGATCGAGTCCGTTCGCTCCATACAGCTCGTTGCCGACCTGGGCGTCCGCTGCCAGACGTGGATCGTTGACGAAGTCGATGTTCTTGCGGCTGACCTTCTTCATGGATCCGCCGTCGATGTTCCACGCCACCCATGCGGCGAACCGACGCGACTTGCGCATCGCCAGCGAGAAGTGCGTGTAGTGCAGCACCTCGGAGCCGTCGTTCGCCTTCGCGATGTCGGGCTTCACTTCGGGAAGCGGGACGGGCGTCGACAGGAAGTTCGGGCCGAAGCCGGCGTTCGCGACCGCCTCTTCCGGGCCGGCGGGGTGAGGGTCACACCCAGCTTCTCGAAGACGGATTGCGGCAGGCACGCCAGCGCGTGCTCGTCGGAGCTACCGTTCGCTTCGCCGGCGAAATGCAGGCCGGCAAAGACTGTGGTCGCCGCCGCGTCGGTTCCGGACCGGAACATCCATGCCGCTCCAGAGTGGCCGCCGCTGCTGATCTCACCGTCGGCTGCGGGGTGTTTCGGGTCGGGTCCGATCTCGAACGCACCGATGGACTTCGTGCCGAGCCCGCAGATCTCCGGATCGAACTGCCGATCCTTGACCGTCGCCACGGCAATGTCCCCGGCCGGCCCCAGGTGCGACCGCACGAGTCGTCCTATCCGGTTGTCGTCGCGTTTTCCGGGGCGGCGTCGCTGCTTCCGGGGCGCGATGGAATGCGGGTTCGGACGACCGCTCGATCACATCGGTCGGGACCTTCACACCGTTCACGGTGATGCTCTCGAGAAGCGGGGAGGTGCCCGGTGCTTCGAGAGCCTTGGGCTTCGATACCTTCTCGTTCACCGTGAACTGCACGGCGAGCTCGCCGGTGGGTTTGCCGTCCACATGCTTGTATCCGACGCCGACAGACGAGACGTTCGGATCATCGAGGTAGTCGGCGCCCTTGGTGCGGATGAACTTTCGCAGAGCGACGGTGAGTTCATCCCTCTCGGGGCGGGGTGTGCGATTCGTCGGCCAGAGAGAGTGCGGCGGCCTCGGCTTCGTCCAACAGCCGCCACTGTCCGGGTTGCGTACTCATTCTCGGGACTCCGAAGCGCGGGTAGTGGTGTACTCGAATTCGAGATGACCCATCACCCGATTTGTGTGGAATGAACCCCGCTGAGCGGGGTCGAACCCACCGAAGATCGTCGAAGGAGTGACCGCATGCGTCCGACCGGCATCACCACGAACATCAACGTCCCGGACATCGGGGAGGCGCGGAGCTTCTACGCGGACTATCTGGGGCTGAGCGTCGAAGAGATGAACCTCGGATGGGTCGCGCGGTTCACCACTCCCGACGGTCGTGCCGTCGTCCAGTTGGTCAGTGGTGACGAGAGTGCTCCCGTGGACTCGGCGATCTCCGTCCACGTCGGCGACGAGGTGGAGGCGGCCTACGAGGAAGCGCAGCGTCGCGGGTTCGAGATCGTGTATCCGCTGACGACGGAGCCGTGGGGAGCGCGGCGGTTCTTCGTCCGTGCACCGGACGGCACGGTCGTCAATATCGTCAGCCACTCCGACGACCCGCGGTAAGGGGACGAGGACGCCGTTCCGATCCGGTGTTCTCGACGGCGTATATATCGGTCGAGAACACCAGATCGTCCGGATCGTCGCGCCGTCGCGTGCGGAGGCGAGGAAGTACCCAGTCCTGTAGTACGTCGGCATACATCTGGTGCATCGCCTGAGGCGGACACTGCTTTGTGTGGGTTCGACCCCGGATAGCGAGGCTGAGTCCACACGGATCAGCTCAGACCGAGGTCGATCGCGGCGAGTCCGGCCTGTGTGCGGTTGTGGACGTCGAGCTTCGTGTACACGTGCTCGACGTGATTGCGCGTCGTCTTGTGCGCGATACCCAGCTCGTCGGCGATCTGCCGGTTCGAATAACCCAGAGCGACGAGTCTGAGGATCTCCACCTCGCGACCCGTCAATCCCGCAGGCCAGGGCGCGCGTCGCTTCGTCGGGTGCCCGGCCGCGAGCAGCACGGCCTCGACCGCGTCCGTGTCGAGTCGTCCGGCCTGCGCGTCGCGGCACATCCTGGCCGCCGCGGCCTCGGCCGTCAGTGCTCTACGGTGCGGTCTAGCTTCTCGTAGCCGCTGATAGGTCTCCGCGGCGGCGAGGATCCGCGCCGTCACGCTCAGGTCGACGGCCCGGAGTCCGCCGGGATATCCGGAGCCGTCGAGTCGCTCGCGGTGCGTCACAGCGACGGCGACGACGGGCTCCAAGCCTCCGACGCGGCTGAGGATCCGTCCGGTCAGATACGGGTACAAGCGGACCCGTTCCCATTCCGCGGTGGTGAGCGGATCGACCTTCTCCCAGATCTGGTTGGGCACACCCATTCGCCCCGGTCCGTGTACGAGCCCCGCACGGTAGAGGAGTTCGACCTCCGCGACCGGAAGCCCACGATGCCGGCCCGCTGCCGCCGCCAGATCCGCAACACGTCGCGAATGTCCCAGCAGATAAGGGCATTTGAGGTCGACGAAATCTGCCATCGCGCGCAGCATCTCGTCCAGTTCGGGCTTGCTCAATGTGTAATCTCGATCGGACGCCTGGGCCAGCGCCGCCGACCATGCGTCCTGTTCGAGCACACCCGCCGTGATCGCGTCGACGTCGTCGACGAACACCTGCACCACGCGCGGGCCGAACTGGGTTCCGCTTCGCGCACGAGCGACGGCGACCGCCTGCGTAGGCCCACCGAGACGTAAATGCACTTCGGTCACGTCGGCCAGGTGGACGATCTGCATCTCGACGGGAATCTCGTCACCGCGCGCACCCGAAGGTAGCCCCGCACCGTCCCAGCGCTCGAAGGTGAAGGTCAGCATCGCGCTCACCCGAGGATCCAGCCCGACGCGATCGGAGAGAACACTCGCGGACCCACAGTGGGATCGGATGAGTTCGGACACCTGCCGGCGCGCGGTGAACAGGAAGGCCGTGGCGTGGAAGAAGCGCTCCGCGAACGGCAGTCCCCGCCCGCTGTGACCCATCAGCATGCGGAAGAAGGGGAGTCCCGTCATGTCCAATGCATAGGTGTCGGCGCGGAACGCGATATCGTCGCCGAACATCCGTGCCAGTTCGTGGGAGTCCGCGTGACATCCGATCCAGGCCACCAGGTTCGCGTAGAAGACGACGTCCCTCTGGTCGGCGCTCAGCTCCATCCGGTCGGCGATGCGCGTGGCGATCACCGCCGAGCGCAACATGTGCTCCATCGGCTGACCGAGACCCAGATCGATCGCAAGGGACAGCGCGGCGACCAGCTCCGCCCGTCGCGGACCGTCACCCGTGGACGTCATGGACTCAGTGTCCTCGCGCGATGCCCGGTCCGAAAGATGAGGCAGCGGCCTCATGACGTGCGGAGGCGGCGGGCACAGGATCGAAGTACCCGCAATCGAGGAGGACGACATGACCATCACCCCGCAGGCAGCCGCCCAGCAGTCCTGCGAACTGCCCCGGGTTTCCGGAGAGCGTTTCGCCGGCTACGCCGTGATCGGCGCGCCGTTCGCGAGCGGCCACTATCTCGCGCTGCGCAGATTCCCGACCAACAGCATCGGCGCCGGCTTCACGTCCGTGTGGCACCGCGACCCGGACGGCGCATGGACGGTGTACAGCGACGTCCCGGCCGAACTGAGCTGCCCGCGCTATCTCGGTCGCGCGCTGAGCCGCACCGAGCAGACCGACGTGCGCGCCGAGTGGACCGACCCCGCCGACCTGCACGTGACCGTCGGTACCGAACTGGAGTGGGATCTCCGGATGACCACCTCGCCGGCGACCACCGTCATGAACGCAGCGGGCAGTCTGATGCCCGACGCCCTCTGGCACAGCCCGACGGTGCTGGCCGCGATGGGTCGCGCCGCCGGGCCGGTGCTCGGCGCCGGCCGGATGCGGCTCGGTGGGCACCTGCCGAACGGGCAGTGGTTCCGGGCCAACCCGCGGCAACTGTGGGTCGCGCACACCGAGCGTGCCGTCGTCGGTGGAGTGGCTCTCGGACCGGAAGGTCCACTGACTCACCAGGACCGCTTCGGCGACTTCCGGCTCCCGCAGCGCGGCCTGTTCGCGACGGTGCAGGTCTGGCTCGAACCGTTCGACGCCCGGCGCCACCACCCGGCACGTCCCGACACGGTGTATGCGGACGGCGAGTGATCGGTGGGTGTTCCCGGTGGTAACAGCCTCTGGGGCAGAAGTGCCGCAAGGTTTCGTTCGAAAGTCGAGGCAACTCTTGCGCAAATGACACACAATGGATTTCGGTAACGAGTCGTCAAGTGGGAAAGGCAATTCAAGGTCAATTCACCCGCCCGCTCCGGTCTGGCTGACACTTGCGGGAGGCCTGGCGTTTTCGGGATGCGCGATGATCGAAGCAGTCTTGGGAATCCATGCGAGAGACTACGAGCCCGTCGAGGTTCGATCCGTCCCGCCCACACGGACGGACGACGACGCAGGGGGCGGCGTAGAACTCGGAAGACTGCTTGCCGTAGCGACTTTGACGCCTGCGCAGGCCGCGCTGCTCGTTACCGATACGGTCGATCAACTCGAACTCGCGCACACCCGGGGCCACCATCCGATCCGCCTCCGAGGCGACGCCGTGATGGTGTCCGAGAACGGTCAGCTCACCATCGACTGCGTCAAGAACGCGGGCTCCTGGGACGAGGTGCGCGACGCGACGGCCGGACTTCTTCGCCGAATCGTGACGAACTGCCGCAACGAAGCGCTCGAGGAGAGAGTGGACGCGGCGATCGCCGAGTCGACGGATTTCGTCGTCCTGGCGAGACGCGTTCGTTATGCTGCCGCAACCGAATTCGACGAAACCGAGGTAGGAAGGAAACGATCGCAGATCGCCGCGCTCGTCTCGGTGGTGAAGGGGCATGCTCGTCCGGTGGACGGTACGGCGGAACGGGCAGACGTGCCGCGCGTGACGGAAGAGAGGACCTTCGTCCCGAATCGACGTCGCCCGCCGGCCGGGACGGTGTGGCATCGCAAGAAGCGACGGCTGCCGCGACGCCGGACGGTCATCGCGCTGGTCGCGATCATCGCGCTCGTCGGGCTGGCGTGGGTAGCTCCCGCAGCGTGGTCGGAGCTGAATCGGGGCTGGCACACCCTTCTCGACCCGGTGGACTCGTCGATGGACGACCGGATCGATCCGGTCTCACCACCGCCGCCGGTGCCCGAAGCGGCACCGGAGGCGGGCGTGCCGGGTCCCGTCGACACCGGTCTTCCCACGAACGCCGGACCGATCACGCAGGTCGCCGCGAGCTTCGCGAATGGTCCGTGCGAGCCGGGACGATCGTGCACCGTCCGCGTCGACGTCGGGCTCGACCCCGCCGCGAATATCGGTGCGGTCACGTGGAATCTGACCGTCTACGACCGATGTACGGGCGTGACACTGCCGGGCGGGACGATCACCCTGCCGGTGCCGGCGGGAAGCCCGGAGGCCTACGGCATCGGAAGCGTCGACCTGCCACCCGGGTCGGCGCTCGCCGTCGCCGCGGTCACCACCGTTCCTGCAGAGGCCGCGTCCGAGCCGGTGTACGTTCCCACCGAGAATGCCGCCTGCGTGCCCGGGGGCTCTCGTGACGGCGGATAGGCACCCATCCGATCCCTGGCTCGTCACGGCGGCCGTCGCACTGGTCGCTCTCGGCATGCTCAACATGATCTCGACGGGCATGTCGTCGCTCGCAGTGCGTCACGCCCTGCTCGCCGCCGTGGGGATCGGTGCGATGTGGGTGACGTCGCGTATGCGGATCGCCGCCCTGGGGCGTTTCGGGTGGGCGCTGTTCACCGCGTCGGTGGTCCTGCTCGCGGCGGTGCCGCTGGTGGGTATTGCGACCAAGGGCGCACAGCGCTGGCTGGACCTGGGTGTGTTCACCCTGCAGCCCTCCGAGATCGCCAAGCTCGCGCTGGTCATGGTTCCCGCCGCAATACTGGCCGGCGGGTACACGCTCGGCAGGTTCGTCGGTGTCCTGATCGTGTCGGCGGTGCCGATCGCCCTGGTGGCGCTGCAACCCGACCTTTCGACCGCCGTGGTGCTCGTGGCGACCGTGCTGCTCATGCTGATCCTGGCGAGAGTCCCATTGCGGTCGCTGTTCCCGCTGTTCGCGCTCGGGCTCGCGTCGCTGCCGATGGCCGTGTTGTTCCTGCGTCCGTACCAGCTCGAGCGGATCCACGTCTTCCTGTCGAACGACGCCGACCCGCAGGGATCGGGTTGGGCCGCATGGCAGGCGGACATCGCGATCGGCAGCGCGGGGTGGTGGGGCCTCGGGCGCGAACCGGACTACGATCTGCGGGCGCAATATCTCCCCGAGTCGGAACACGACCTGGCCTTCGCGAGTCTCGTGTACGGGTGGGGCCTGGTAACCGGCATCGCCGTCGTGGCGGCCGTCGTGATCATCGTGTGGCGTTCCGTGGTCGCCGCCCGCGTCGCACGCACTCGGGAGGCGGCACTCGTCGCAGCGGGTATCGGCGGTGTGTTCGGGCTGCATACCGTGGTGTCGGTGGCCCAGAGCCTGTCGCTGTTGCCGCACACCGGCATGCCGATCCCGATCTTCAGCTACGGAGGCACCGCCTCGATCATCGGGTTCGTCTCGATCGGCTTGGTGCTCGCGGTGCGCCGCGACGGCGTGACCCGGCCGCTGTGGGTGACCGAACCAAAGAAGCGCCGTCTGCCGCGCGGAGTGTCGGTGGGTGCGCTGACGCTGACGGCCTCGCTCGCCGCGATGTCGGTCTTCGCGTGGCAGATGCAGACCGAGCACGGCACCGAGTTCCGCGCGACGAGCGATACCCAAATGCTCCGCTGCATCCGCCTGCCCGCCGAGCGCGGCCAGATCCTCGACCGGACCGGCGTTCCCGTCGCGACGAACGTCGCCGAGTACACCGTCGCCGTGGTCGCCCGGATGTTCGCCGAAGGTGCCCCGTCGGCGCGCTACGAACTCGCGGCGCTCCTCGGCATGCCACTGGAGAAGCTCGACGAGGAACTGCGGAGCAGTACCGGCGGGGAGATCCAGGTCGTGCTCGGACGCGTCGGGCCCGAACAGGCCCGGGCGATCGTGGACGCTCGGCTGCCGTGGGTGCTCGTCTACCCGACGGGCCGCAGACAGTACCCGCACGGGGAGATGCTGGCGTCGCTCCTCGGATACGTCGGGATCGCGGACGAGCAGGACATGGAACTCTGGCCGACCCTCGCGCTCGGATCACGGGTCGGCAAGGCCGGGCTAGAGCGGCAGTACGACGCGTTGCTGCGCGGCGTCGACGGCAAGCAGTGCGTGTACGTCGATCCGTCCGGACGTCCGGTGGGCACGGGGGAGCGGGTGGATCCGATCCGCGGCCACGACCTGCGGTTGCATCTCGATGTCGGCATGCAGCGGGCCGCGACCGACGCGCTCGCCCAGACGGTGCGCACCAGCGGAGGCGACCTCGGCGCCGCGGTCGTGATGGACGCCCGCACCGGCGCGGTGCTGGCGCTGGCCAGCGTTCCCGGCTACGACAACAACGTCTACGGACCCCCGGCCGACCTCGCCGCGATCGCGGCGCAGACCGCGGCATCGGGTCCGGGCCGCATGCTCAACCATGCGGTGCAGACGGCAGCGCCACCGGGGTCGACGTTCAAGATCGTCACAGCGTCGACGAACGCGGCGTTCGACGTGCTGTCCCCGGATGCCTTCCTGGCGGGCGGCGCGGCCTACACCTACGGCGGTCACACCTTCGCCAATTGGCAGCCGATGGGCCCGAACAACCTGCTCGGGGCGATCCAGTGGTCCGACAACGTCTACTTCTACCAACTGGCCGACCTTCTCGGTCCCTACCGCATCGCCCAGATCGCTTCCGAGCTCGGCGCAGGTGCCCCCTCGGGGATCGATCTGCCGGCCGAGTCCGCAGGCTTCCTCGGTACCCCGGACAACGTCGAGAGCATCGGAGGTGCCTGGTATCCGGGTTCGACCCTGCTCATGGGTATCGGCCAGGGCACCGTCACGGCCACGCCGATCCAGGTCGCGCGGTGGACGGCGGGTATCGCGTCGGGTCAGATGGTGACCCCGAAGCTCGCTGCCGCCTACGGACCCGGCGACGCGGTCCCGATTCCCACCGAGCAACCTCGGCCGTTGTCGTTCGCCGACAAACTCGAACCGGTGCGCGCCGGCATGCGGGCGTCGGCCTCGGCCGGCACCGCCGGTCAGCTCGCGAGCCTGCCGGTCACGGCCGCCGCCAAGACCGGCACGGCAGAGGATCCCTCGGCACCGGGCAAGGGGCTCAACGCCTGGTTCTCCGCGGTCGTGCCCGCCGAGTCGCCGGAGGTCGTGGTGACAGCGCTGGTGCGCGGTGGCGGTTTCGGATCGGCCACCTCGGGACCGGTCGTCAAAGGTCTGCTCGAGCGTTACCTCGCGCAGCTCCGGACGCCGAATCCCTGACAGGTCAGGCGGCGTAGGCGGCGATCACGTCGGCGTGCTCGATGCACGAGGTCGCGCCCTCGGCGACGCAGGTGAGCGGACGCTCGGCGGTCTTCACCGGCAGGCCGAAGGCCTCCTCGAGCAGTTGCGGCACGCCGCGCAGCATCGATCCGCCGCCGATCGCCAGGATGCCTTCGGCCATCACGTCGCTGATCGCGCGCGGCGGCAGGTCGTCCAGGCAGCTCGACAGCGTCTGCACGATGCTCGTCGTGGTGGGCCGGACCGCATCCATGATCTCTTCGGTCTCGAGTGTCACCAGACGCGCGCGGCCGGTCGCGGCGTCGCGACCTTCCACCACGAGCGACCGTTCGTCGGCGGTCTCGGGCGCACCCACCTTGGCGCGCTCGGCAGTGAGTTCGCCGACGATGATCTGGTGTTCGGCGCGGAGATACCGGAGGATCGCGCTCGTCAGGTCGTCCCCGGCGATGCGGCAACTGCGGTGCGACAGGACACCGCCGTAGCAGAGAGCGGTGACTTCCGCAGTGCCGCCGCCGATGTCGACGACGAGATGGGTTCGGGGCTCGAGCGGGTCGATCCCGCACCCGATGGCACCGGCGACCGGCTCGGGAATCAACCCGACCTTCCGCAGACCGGCCTCGTGCCCCACCTCGAGCAGCGCACGACGCTCGAGCGGCGTGGCCCCGGCGGGAGCTGCGATGACGCCCACGGGCCGGATGCCGTAGCGACGTCGGGGCGCGAGCTGGGCGAGCACGGCCGTGACGAATGTCCGTGCCGTTTCGAGATCCACGATCACCCCGTCGCGTATCGGGTGGACGGGAGTGATCCCACCGGGTGTGCGGTCGACGAGGTCACTCGCCTCCTTGCCGATCGCGAGCGCTCGGCGCGGTTCCTTCGTCCGCACCATCATCAGCGACGGTTCGTTGAGCACTATGCCCTCGTCGGGCGTTCCGACTACGGTGTTGGCTGTTCCGAGATCGATACCGAATCCACGCACGTCGGCCTCCGAGGGGATCCCAGCGAAATTTTCCGGATGGTGTCCAACGGCATCGTGATGATGTCGTGTACCGCTCAGGTTACCGCCGCCGAATTCTGTTACGCGCGTTGTTCACCGGAATGATATGCCGCGTTGTGCCGCTGAGTGCCCCGCTCGTCTCGGATGACCGGATCAGGCGGGATCGAGTTGCAGCACAACCTCGACGCGACCGCGTTCGTCGCGTGTCGCGACGGCGTGGCCGGTGCGTTCCTCGTCGTCGAGTTGGATGCTCATGGGAGCACCGGCGCCGAGAAAGTTGCGCCACCAGGACTTCTCGTCGGGCATCGCGACGCCGATCATCACGGAGTCGCCCGAACGTCGGTAACTGATCGGCAACGTGATCGTCCTGCCGGATTTTCGACCCGTGTACCTGATCGGTGCGACATAGCTGCGGATCCGGTTACCGATGACGGGTAGACCGGTGGCTGCCATGACCATGGAGTTGAAGGGGCCTGCGAGACGGAACAACGTACCGGCAACTGTCATGTCTACCTCCCGCAGACACGGTACGGGAAGGCGTAACCGTCCGACATCGGTTCGACTTCGGCCGGCCCACGACGATCTTCGCGCAGTGGGCCGACGCGCACGTCGCCGAGTTCCGCTGAGGTCTGTTCCTCTGTCGAGCCCTACCCCTCTTCGGACGCGGTGCCAGGAGGAACCGGTATCACCGCGGTCGTCAGGGTGATGCGCATCCGGTCGTCACCGGTATCCGTGCGATACGGGGCGAGGATGTCGGCGAGCCTGCTCTGGATATCCGCGAGATCGTCGGTCGTGACGTAGAGCGGGGTGGTCCCGAAACCCAGATAGTCCCGCAGGCTCCGGTCGTCGTCCCCGATGAACTTGTCGAAGCTCTCGCCGAGCGCACCCAGGAAGGTGACGAAGGCATTGCGCAGTTCGGCGTCGCTCATCGCGGCGAGGTCGTCGTGGCCGACGTGTGCCATGCGGTCGCCGAGCGCGAGGGTGCGTTCGACGGTTCCGCGCACGCGACGTTCGTCGACGACGGTGACGATCTCGGCGTCGATCAATGCTGCGACGTGCCGGTAGAGCGTGGCTTGGGTGACGTCGGGGAGTGCCGACCGGAGTTCGCTCGTGGTCAGCTGCCGTCCTCCGAGTTGCTGCACGATCCGCAGTCGAACCGGGTGCAGCACGACTTCCGCGATCGGGGACGTCTTCGCCATCGGTACCTACCCATCATTGTTATCACCGTGATAATGTTCTCAGTGCTGTAGTCAGTTTACCGTCGACGGAAGGTCCGACGTCATGGCCCGAACGACATACGACAACGCAACCCTCCACCTGTCCTTCTCTCGGTGGGAAGCCTTCATGGTCCGCCGAACCGCGATGGAGGTGCCGATCTCGGCGATCACCGGCGTGGAGGTCCTTCCGGGATGGACGTCCGAGATCCTCGGCATCAGATCGGGCATGGTGATCTCCGGCTTCTTGAAGGTGGGCACCTTCCGGCACCCGCGCGGCATCAAACGCCTGGTCGTCATGAAGCGAGGCCATCCGGTGCTGCGCGTCGCGCTGGGCGGCCCGGGCGTCGAGTTCGACGAACTTCTCCTGAGCTCTCCGGAGGCGTACACCCTTGCGGACGGCCTGCGTTCGGCCGGGGTTCGATGAGCGGCGGCGTCAGTCGGTGAGTTCCGCGAAGAGCCCCTGCGCCGCCTCCACGGTGGCGTCCTCGTCGCCGGCGATGACGGCGGCGACCAAGGTGGTGTGTTCGGGTTCGAAACCCAGGCCCGTGACGCGGACGTGCCGGTCGATGGTGCGGCGGATCGACGGAAGCAGCGAGTCGTAGAACTCGAGGTACACCGCGTTGTGGCTGGCCTCGACGATGCCGCGGTGCAGGGCGACGTCGGCGGCCACCGCGGCGTCGATGTCGGATCCGGCGAACAATCGGTTGCGCTCGGCGAGCAACTGTTCGAGCCGGGCCACGTCGTCGGGGGTGCGCCGGCGCGCGGCCAGGACGGCGGCGGTGACGTCGAGGGCCTGCCGCAGTTCGAGCACATCGCGTTCGTGGGCCGTGGCGAAATACTTGCCGAGGGTGCCGGTGACGTCGGAGGTCGCGAGGACGTAGGTGCCCGAGCCCTGGCGACGTTCGAGCATGCCGGTGTGGACGAGGGCCTGCACGGCTTCGCGGACGGTGTTGCGGCCGGTGCCGGTGAATTCGCACAGGTGCGGTTCGGTGGGGATCTTCTCACCGACCTTCCAGCGACCGCTGCAGATCTCACTGCGCAACTGCTCGGTGACCTGCTCGATCAGGTTCGTTCGCTGAACAGGTTTTCCCGAAGTCATCCCATCATCCTATGATTTCCGGTGTGAGTCTTCTGCGTGGCCGGCTGCTGGTGTTCTGTGCGATCGCGATGTCGGCCCTCGTGCTGAGAGTTGCGGTCACCTCGTTCAGCCCGCTCGCCGCGCAGATCAGTGAGGAGATCGGCTTCTCGTCCACGGTCGTCGGTGTCTTCGGCATGATCCCGACCGCGATGTTCGCGGCCTTCGGCCTCGCCACCCCGGCGCTCGGCCGACGATGGGGACTCGAACGCACCGCGCTGATCGCCATGCTCATGGCCGGCGTGGGCATGGCGACCCGCGCGCTCATGACCGACACCTGGTCGCTGCTGCTCCTGTCGGGGCTCGCGCTCGGTGGGATGGGCATCGGCAACGTCGTCATCCCTCCTCTGGTCAAGCGCTACTTCTCCGACACGCTGGCACTCGTCAGCTCGGTGTACATCGTCGGCGTGCAGCTGAGCACCATCGTGCCCGCCTTCGTCGCGGTTCCTCTCGCCGACGCCTTCGGCTGGCGCGTCTCGCTCGGAGTGTGGGCGCTCGTCGGATTCGCTGCGGCCGTTCCGTGGGTGTGGGTGCTGCTGCGTCATCGGAATGCCGATGCCGGGGAAGTGGCTCCCGTCGACCGGAACGTCGACGGCAGGGTCTGGCGGTCGCCGGTGGGTTGGGGGATGGTCGGCATGTTCGGCATGACGTCGCTCGTCACCTATTCGATGTTCACGTGGATCCCGGACATCCTCGCCGACGCCGGCGCCAGCCCCGCTTTCGGAGGCGCGATGGTGGGGCTGTTCGCCCTGCTCGGACTGGTCTCCGCATTCGGCGCTCCGTCGCTGTGCGCGCGGATGACGAATCCGTTCCCCGTGGTCGTGGCGTGCGCGTCGTGCTTCCTCGTCGCCTTCGCAGGCCTGTGGATCGCGCCGATGAGTGCACCGATCCTGTGGATCGTGCTGCTCGGACTCGGGCCGAGCACGTTCCCGATGGCCCTGACCCTCATCAATCTGCGCTCCCGCAGCCACGCCGGATCCGCAGCCCTGTCGGGATTCACCCAGGGTGTCGGCTACACCGTGGCGTGCCTGGGCCCGCTGCTGTTCGGTGTCTTCCACGACCTCACCTCGGGCTGGGCGGCCTCGTTCGCCTTCATGACGGTCGCCGTCGCGGTACTGGTGGCCGGCGCCTATCAGGCCTGCAAGCCGCGGGTGGTCGAGGACAGCTGGAACACCCGCCCGATCTCGGTGGGTTAGACACCGCTCAGCGGGGACGAACCCACCCAAGTCGTATGGCTGCTCTACTGGAAGGAGATTCCGAGAGCAGAGGAGGACCTCGATGAGCGACACGAAGCCGAACACCGTCTCCGCGGAGTGGCTGTACGAGCAGTTGGGGGACGAGGACCTCGTCATCGTCGACGCCACCGTGCACCTGAGCACGCCGCCGGACGGGTCCGTGCACATCGAACCCGGGTTGGCGACCTACCTGGAAGAGCACATTCCCGGCGCGGTCTACGCCGACCTGTTCACGGACTTCTCCGATCACGAAGCGCCGCAACCGTTCACCGCGGCGTCGTCGGAACGGTTCGCCACCGCCGCCGGTGCGGTCGGCATCGGTGAGGGACGCCGCGTGGTGCTGTACGACCAGAAGAACGGCATCTGGGCCGCGCGACTGTGGTGGCAGCTGCGGCTCGAAGGTTTCGGCGACGCCGCCGTGCTCGACGGCGGACTGCCCGCCTGGAAGGCTGCCGGCTATCCGGTCTCCGACGAGCAGGTGGTCCCGCACGGCGCGACCTTCACCTCGCAGCATCGGCCCGAGCTCGTGCGGTCGACGGAGGAGATCGCGGCGTCGCTCGACGACCCGAACACGCTGATCATCAACGCCCTGGATCCTGCGACCTACCGCGGTGAGAGCCCGTCCTACCCGCGGCGCGGACACATCCCCGGCAGCATCAACATCCCCTTCGGCGACCTCGTCGACCCGTCGACCGGACGCTTGAAGCCGGCGGCGGAACTGCGCGAGATCTTCGACAAGGCGGGTGCCCTGAATCCGGACGTCAAGCCGGTGACCTACTGTGGCGGCGGCATCGCGGCCTCCGGACTCGCGCACGCGCTCGCAGCTGCAGGTCGGTCGGACGTTGCGGTGTACGACGGTTCGCTCAACGCGTGGACCGCCGACGAATCCCTGCCGCTCGTGGAGGGCCCCGACCCCCGCTGATCCTCCGAAACTTCGGTGTTCTCGACGTCGTATAGCGCCGTCGAGAACACCGAAGTCGGTTTCACCGTTGCATCAGTTAGAGCAAACATGATCTAATCGCTGCCACAAGCGAAAGGCGGCGATGATGATCGCATTTCTGAACTCGACGGCATTCACCGCACTCGGTACGCCCACCACCTGGGCCGAAGTGTTCGGCTTCGTCAGCGGCGCGTGGTGCGTGTATCTGGTGGGACGGCAGTCGATCCTCAACTGGCCGATCGGGATCGCCAACAACCTCGTGTGGATCCTGCTCTTCGCGACCGCCGGACTCTACGCCGATTCCGGACTGCAGGTCGTGTACATCGTGCTCGCCGTGTGGGGTTGGAGCAACTGGGCGCGGGGCAGGGACGGGGATGCCCTGCCGGTGACGGGCACGAACACGACCGAGTGGAGCGTGCTCGCGGTCGTCGGTGTCGCTGCGGTGATCGGGCTGACAGCGTTGCTGGAGGTCGCGACGAACTCGACCGTCGCGTTCTGGGACGCGACCACCACCGTGCTGTCGTTGCTCGCGACGTGGGGGCAGGCGAAGAAGCGGTGGGAGTCGTGGCTGCTGTGGATCGTCGCCGACCTGATCTACATCCCGCTCTACCTGCACAAGGGACTGACGCTCACGGCGTTGCTGTACGCAGGTTTCCTGCTCCTGTGCATTCGGGGCCTGGTTGCCTGGCGACGCTCCATGGCGGTCGAGTGGCAACTGGTGGAGGTGCAGTGATGTATCGGCACGCACTCGTCATCGGGAAGTTCTATCCATCTCACGTCGGTCACCATCACCTCGTCCGGCGCGCTGCGGAAATCGCCGAACGCGTCACCGTCGTCGTCATGTCCTCTGTAGCAGAGACGATTCCGTTGGGTGACCGCGTGTCGTGGATGCGCGATTCACACGCCGTCGACACGACGGTCACCGTGACGGGAATTCCGTGCGACGCACCGATGGACCTGGAATCGGACACCGTATGGGCCGCGCAGGTCGCCTGTATGAAAGCAGCCGCGCGCACCGTCACCGATGTTCCGGTCGATGCGGTGGTCTCCAGCGAGAGGTACGGCGACGAGCTCGCGCGACGCTTCTCGGCCACGCACGTGTGCGTCGACCCGCTCCGTGTCGCGCATCCCGCCTCCGGCACAGCCTGCCGTAATGATCTCGCCGGGCGCTGGGACGATCTCGACGCACCGGCCCGTGCCGGCCTCACGACCCGCATCGTCGTCCTCGGCTCCGAATCCACGGGCACCACCACCGTGAGCCGAGAGTTGTTGCGTCGATTCCGAAATCGCGGTGGTGTGTGGGAACGAACCGGCTGGGTGCCGGAATACGGACGACAGGTCACCTACGACAAGCTCCGCACCGGAGAAGTGATCGACATCATCTGGACCGGCGACGATTTCGAGAACATCGCCGTCGAACAGACGCGACTCGAGGAACAGGCAGCACGGGAAGGGTCTCCGCTGCTCGTCTGCGACACCGACGCGTTCGCGACCACCGTGTGGGAGCGACGCTATCTCGGCAGCAGTGAGCGGGCGTGGCGCGGTGTCCGCGACCGGCGAGCGCTGTACTTGCTTACCGACCACAACGGTGTTCCGTTCGTGCAGGACGGCATCCGGGACGGCGAACACATCCGCGCGCAGATGACGGAGTGGTTCGTCGACGCGCTCACTGCCACGGGACGCTCGTGGGTGATGCTCACCGGCAGTCTCGAGGAGCGGGTCGACCTGGCGGAACGGGTGGCGGACCAAGCATTGCGGCTGGGCTCGCAGTTCGGCGCGCCGCTGTAGCGTCGAAATTCGTCTCCCCCTTCTCACGTTATACCGGATCCTCGGCCCTCATGAGGATCGAAAAGTGGGTTCATACTCGCCCACACAGCATTGAAGCCGCAGGTGGGGAGCTGAAATGGGTTACATACAGAATTTTCGGGAGATCGACCGCACGGCGGTGTCGATCGTGGGTGGCAAGGGAGCGAGCCTGGGGGAGTTGTGGCGCCTCGTGCCGCTCCGCGGCAATACGTCCGCCGCCGACGTCGACGTGCCCGACGGGTTCTGCGTGACGACGGACGCCTATCGAACGGTGCTCTCCGAGCTACCGTGTGTCGACGACCTGCTCGAGCGACTCGCGAAGGCCGAACCCGACGACATCGCAGCGCTGAGCACGCAGATCCGTACGGCGATCGAAGAGTGCACGATCCCCGGTGACATCGCGGAGGAGATCGCCGCGCGGGTCCGCGAACTCGGGGAGGACGTGCCCGTCGCGGTGCGCTCGTCCGCGACCGCCGAGGATCTGCCGACGGTGTCGTTCGCCGGGCAACAGGACAGCTACCTGGACATCCGGGGTGTCGAGGACGTTCTCCGGCACGTGAGCAGGTGCTGGGCCTCGTTGTTCACCGAGCGTGCCGTCGCCTACCGGGTGAACAACGGTTTCGACCACCGGAAGGTGTACATGGCCGTGGTCGTGCAGAGGATGGTGTTCCCGCAGGCATCGGGTGTGCTGTTCACCGCCGATCCCGTCACTTCGGACCGCACGGTGTCCCGCGTGGATGCGGTCGCCGGGCTCGGTGACGACCTGGTGTCGGGCTTGGTGAACGCCGACGCGTACGCGGTGCGTGCCGACGAGGTCGTGGACCGGACGCAACGGCAGGAGACACCGGTGCTGAGCGACACGCACCTCGTCGAACTCGTCGGGTTGGGCAGGCGCCTCGAAGCGCACTTCGGGCGTCCCCAGGACATCGAATGGTGCCTGGCCGACGGCGTCTTCCACATCGTGCAGAGTCGACCGATCACCACGCTGTTCCCCGTCCCGGAGGCCGGCGACGACGACAATCACGTGTACCTGTCCGTCGGACATCAGCAGATGATGACCGATCCGCTGAAACCGTTGGGAATCTCCTTGTGGCAGTTGACCAGCCGTGCGCCCATGCGACACGCGGGTGGGCGGCTGTTCGTCGACGTCACGCCCATGCTGGCCTCACCCACCCAGGGACCGGGCATCGTGGACATGATCGGCAGGTCCGACCCGCTCTTCGGCGACGCGCTGCGAACCGTGCTCGATCGAGGATTCGTCCCGACGCGCCCGGATGACCCTGCCGCCTCGCGGGTCGGCCTGCCACCCGCTCCGGACGAGATCGACCCGGCCGTCGTGCCCGAACTCGTCGCGCGCAACGAGGCCGCGATCGCCGAATCGGCGCGTCGCATCGAGAACGAAACCGGTTCGGCACTGCTCGATTTCATCCGCGCCGACATCCGCGAACTGCAAGATTCGTTGTTCGGTAAGGAGGTCGGAGAGGTGCTCGCCGCCGGTATGCAAGCGGCCGAGCGTCTCAACGAGGTGGGGCAGAAATGGTTGGGGGAGAAGAACGTTGCGGACGTCGTCTCGCGCTCGGTGCCCTACAACGTCACTTCGGAGATGGGGTTGGCGCTGCTCGACGTCGCCGATGCCGCACGCCCGTACCCGGACGTCGTGGCGTTCCTGCGGCAAGTCGACGAGGAGGGCTTCGACGACGCACGCTTCCTCGGCGAACTCGGCGCGCGTGAGGGCGGACCGCAGGTACGAGCGGCACTCGAGGACTTCCTCGACAAGTACGGCAGGCGGTGTGTCGGGGAAATCGACATCACCCGTCCCAGGTGGGGTGAGCGCCCCACGATGCTGGTCCCGATGATCGTGAGCAATCTCGACAACTTCGAAACCGGTGCCGCGACACAGCGTTTCGACGATGGTCGCCGCCAGGCGGAGGAGAAGAAGCGCGAACTCCTCGAACGTGTGCGGGGTCTGCCCGACGGAGAGCAGAAGGAGCGGGAGATCGAGAGGCTCGTCGACCGGGTCCGCGCGTTCGCGGGATATCGGGAGTATCCGAAGTACGGCATGATCGGCCGCTACTTCGTCTACAAGCAGGCATTGTTGCGGGAAGCGGAACGTCTCGTCCGAGCCGGGGTGATCGACGACGAGGAGGACATCTTCTTCCTGCGGTTCGACGAACTCGAGGACGTCGTGCGCGCGCCGCGGCCGGTCGGCGACCTCGTTGCGGAGCGGAAGCGGGAGTTCGCATCGTTCGCCACGCTCACGCCGCCTCGGGTGCTGCTGTCGACAGGTGAGACGCTCACCGGCGCGTACAGCCGTGACGGCCTGCCCGACGGGGCGCTACCCGGTATCGCGGTGTCCACCGGTGTCGTGGAGGGCCGCGCCCGCGTGGTCACCGACCTGGACCGGGCCGAGCTCGAACCCGGCGACATCCTGGTCACCGCGTTCACCGACCCCAGCTGGACCCCGGCGTTCGTCACCGTCAGCGCGCTGGTGACGGAGGTCGGGGGCGTGATGACGCACGGCGCGGTGATCGCGCGCGAGTACGGGCTGCCGGCCGTGGTGGGCGTGGAGGACGCCACCCGCATCATCCGCGACGGACAGCGCATCCGCGTGCACGGCACGGAAGGGTACGTCGAGATCCTGTCCTGACCGGCGCCTCGGCAGCGCGACGTGTGAGGATTGTCGTCGTCGTGCAGCGGAGGAGGCCGAGTGAAGAGTGTCGAGGCGGCGGAGAGCAGGACGTTGCCGGTCTACGAGGCCGGCGAGATCGACGTGCCGTTCGTCATCGCAGGCATGGACGAACTCGTCTCCCGCGAGACCCGCTTCGAGCCGCATTCGCACCCGACGCACGAGTTGCTGTGGAACGACCGGGGTGCGTCCAGCGCGACCATCGGGTCGCGCACATGGACCATCACCTCGACGATGGGACTGTGGATTCCGGCGGGCCTGCTGCACTGGGGTGTCATGCCCGCCGGAACCTGGTACCGCACCGCGCATTTCGGGATCGACTCCGCTCCCTCGCTGTCCGACGGTCCGGTCGCGGTGGAGATGGCACCCCTGCTGCGACTGCTGCTCGACCGGCTGGCGGACGATCGTCTCGGCGACGAGTCGCGGTCGTTGACCGAGCGCATGGTGCTCGACGTGCTCACCCCCGCCGAGCACGAACTGATGGTGCAGGTGCCGTCGTCGACGGTCGTGCGACCGATCGTCGAGGCGATCGCCGAGGACCCGAGCGATCCGCGGACGCTCTCGGATTGGGCGGCCGAACTCGGGGTGAGCACCCGCACCATCACCCGCACCTTCCGGGCGGAGACCGGCCTGAGTCTCGGACGCTGGGTCGCGGCGGTCCGTGCGCAGCGAGCGGTGATGCTGCTCGGCCACGGCACGGATGTCGACGACGTCGCCGAACAGGTGGGCTACCGATCGGCGAGCGCGTTCGGCGCGGCCTTCCGCAGGGTCACCGGCACGACACCGGGAATGTTCCGGGTGGGCTGATGTCCCGATCGCTACAGGGGATGTCCCGATCGAGCGATTGCGTCGGATTCGGGCGAACATTACGGTTTAGGCAAACCTCGCCTAACTGCCGCCAGTGGTAAGGCCGAGCCCCCACCCCGTACGAGAGTGAGTTCTGCCTCCATGCGTTCGAAGCGCCTCCTGACGATCGCCGCCGCATCCGTCGCGGTCGCCCTCGGTCTCACCGCCTGTGGATCCTCCGACTCCTCGGACACCGCCGACTCCGGCTCCGCCGGTTCGGGCGAGTACCCGATCACCATCGAGCACGCGCTCGGCACCGTCACCCTCGACGAGAAACCCGAACGCGTCGCCACGGTCAACTGGGCCAACCACGAGGTGCCGCTCGCGCTCGGCGTCGTACCGGTGGGTATGGCAGCCGCCAACTTCGGTGACGACGACGGCAACGGCATGCTGCCGTGGGTCGAGGAACGTCTCGAGGAACTCGGCGCCGAGACCCCCGTGCTGTTCGACGAGACCGACGGCATCGACTTCGAGGCCGTGTCCGACACGAACCCCGACGTCATCCTCGCCGCCTACTCCGGTCTGACGCAGGAGGACTACGAGACCCTCAGCGAGATCGCTCCCGTCGTCGCGTACCCGGAGGCTCCCTGGGCCACCTCGTGGCGCGACATGATCGAGCTCAACAGCGCCGGCCTGGGCATGGCCGAGGAGGGCGAGGAGCTCGTCGCGAGCCTCGAACAGGAGATCGCCGACGCGGCCGCCGCCCACCCCGAACTCGAGGGCAAGGCGACGATGTTCCTCACCCACGTCGACACCGCCGACCTGAGCCAGGTCAGCTTCTACACCGCCAACGACACCCGCGCCGCCTTCTTCGAGGACCTCGGACTGGCCACCCCGAAGAGCGTCGCGGACGCCTCCACCGACGACGCCTTCTCCAAGAAGGTCAGCGCCGAGCAGGTCGACGTCTTCGACGACGTGCAGATCATCGTCACCTACGGCGACCAGGAACTCGTCGACGCGCTCGAGGCCGACCCGCTGCTGTCGCAGATGCCCGCCGTCCGCAACGGCTCGATCGTCTTCCTCGACGGCTCCGGGCCGCTCGGCACCGCAGCGAACCCGACGCCGCTGGCGATCTCCTGGGTTCTGTCCGACTACGTCCAGCTGCTCTCCGACGCAGCTGCCAAGACGAACGCGGAGTGACCGCACTACACGACGAGTCGATGCCGAGCGCCTCCGAGAAGGGGCGCTCGACCATCGGCAATTCCGTCTGGCTTCTCGTTCTGCTCGGTGTGCTCGTCCTGCTGGTGATCGCATCGATCACGATCGGTTCGCGCAACGTCGACTGGGCCGACATCGTCGCGGCTCTCGGCGGCGCCACCGACAACATCGGTCAGGGCGCGATCGCCAAACGCATCCCGCGCACGGTGCTCGCGATGCTGGTCGGCGCGGCGCTCGGTCTCGCCGGCGCCGTGATGCAGGGGGTGACCCGTAATCCCTTGGCGGACCCGGGCATTCTCGGCGTCAACATGGGTGCTTCGCTCGCCGTCGTGATCGGCATGGCATGGTTCGGACTGTGGACGCAGACGTCGATGATCTGGGTCGCGATCATCGGTGCCGCCGCCGCTGCGGTGTTCGTCTACACGATCGGGTCGCTCGGGCGTGGGGGAGCGACACCCCTCAAGCTCGCCCTCGCCGGTGCCGCCACCTCGGCGGCGCTCGCGTCGTTCGTCACCGCCGTGATCCTGCCGCGCGGCGACATCGCCGGCAGCGTGCGGTCGTGGCAGATCGGCGGCGTGGGTGGAGCGAACTTCGACGCCATCTCCCAGGCGTTGCCGTTCTTCGTCCTCGGCTTCGCCATCTGCCTGCTGTCGGCGCGCAGCCTCACTTCGCTCGCGCTCGGCGACGACATGGCCGCCGGTCTCGGCGAACGGGTCGCTCTCGCCCGCGGCATCGCCTCGCTCGGTGCGGTGCTGTTGTGCGGGGCGGCGACCGCCATCGCCGGCCCCATCGCGTTCGTCGGCCTCGTCGTGCCGCACCTGTGCCGGTTGCTCATCGGCATCGACAACCGGTGGTTGCTGCCGTTTTCCGCTCTCGTCGGCGCGGGATTGCTCACCGCCGCCGATGTCGTCGGCCGCATCGTGGCGCGACCCGCCGAAATCGACGTCGGCATCATCACCGCGCTCATCGGAGCGCCCTTCTTCGTGTACATCGTCCGACGGCAGAAGCTGCGCGAACTGTGACAATCACACTCGAGACCACCGAACCCGACATCGACGAACTCGCCGCGAGCAGAGTGCGGCGCGGACGGCGTCGACACCTCGTCATCGCCGTGCTCACGACTCTCGTGGCCGCAGCCTTCGCCGCGAATCTGATGTTCGGCAAGACGTTCTATCCGCCCGCGGACGTGCTGCGCGTCGTCCTCGGACAGGACGTGGCCGGCGCGAACTTCACCGTCGGACGCCTGAGACTTCCCCGCGCGGTCCTCGCGGTGGTCGCCGGAATCTGCTTCGGGCTCGGCGGCATCACCTTCCAGACGATGCTCCGCAACCCGCTCGCGAGCCCCGACATCATCGGCATCAGCTCCGGGGCCGGTGCCGCGGCGGCCTTCGCCATCATCGTGCTCGGACTCGGTGGCACCGGGGTGTCGGTCGTCGCGATCATCGCCGGTCTCGCCGTGGCTCTCCTGATCTACGGCCTGTCCTATCGCGGCGGGGTGGCGGGCACACGCCTGATCCTCATCGGCATCGGTATCGCCGCCATGCTCGACAGCGTCACCTCCTACCTGCTGAGCACCGCGGCGACCTGGGATCTGCAGGAGACGATGCGCTGGCTCACCGGCAGCCTCAACGGTGCGACGTGGGGTGCGACGGTGCCCGTCGTCGCCGCCCTCCTGGTGCTCGGGCCCGTGCTGCTCGTGCAGACACGCAACCTGTCGATGGTCCAGCTCGGCGACGATGCCGCGCAGGCACTCGGCGTGCGGGTCGAACGCACACGCGTGTTCGCGATCGTCTCCGCGGTCGGACTCATCGCGTTCGCGACCGCCGCGGCCGGACCCATCGCATTCGTCGCCTTCCTGTCCGGCCCGATCGCCGCGCGGATCGTGGGGCGGGGCACGTCGCTGTTCGTCCCGGCGGCACTCGTCGGGGCGCTGCTCGTGCTGGTCGCGGATTTCGTCGGCCAATACGCCTTCGGCACGCGCTACCCGGTGGGGGTGGTGACGGGTGCGCTCGGCGCGCCCTATCTCGTCTACCTCATCATTCGCTCCAACCGCGCGGGAGGCTCGCTGTGACCGCAACGCACGCCCTGATCGCCGAGAACCTCGAACTCGGCTACGGCAACCGCACCGTCGTCGAGAACCTCGACCTGCAGGTGCCGCCGGGGCGGATCACGTGCATCGTCGGCGCCAACGCGTGCGGGAAATCGACGCTGCTGCGGTCGATGTCGCGACTGTTGTCGCCGCGCGGCGGCCACGTCCTGCTCGACGGCAAGGACGTCCACCGCTTGCCCGCCAAGAAGCTCGCCCGCACGCTCGGGCTGCTGCCGCAGTCGCCGATCGCCCCCGAGGGCATCGTCGTCGCCGATCTGGTGGGCCGCGGCCGGCATCCGCACCAGCGGGTGCTCTCGCGCTGGAGCCGGGAGGACGACGCGGCAGTGGCCGATGCGCTCGCCGCCACCCACACCACCGAACTCGCCGAGCGTTCCGTGGACGAACTGTCGGGCGGTCAGCGGCAGCGCGTGTGGATCGCGATGGTGCTCGCGCAGCAGACCGACCTGCTGCTACTCGACGAACCCACCACCTTCCTCGACGTCAGCCACCAGGTGGAGGTGCTCGACCTGCTCACCGACCTCAACCGCGACCGCGGGACGACCATCGTCATGGTCCTGCACGACCTCAACCTCGCCGCGCGCTACGCCGACCACCTCGTCGCGATGGCCGACGGCAGCATCTATGCGTCGGGGGATCCCTCCGAGGTGCTCACCGGGGAGACCGTGAAGGCGGTCTTCGGTCTGGACAGTCGCGTGATCTCCGATCCGGTCTCCGGCAAGCCGCTGGTGCTGCCGGTGGGTCGGCACCACATCATGTGACCGTCCATCCGCTACAGGAATGGTCATCCGCTACGGAAATTTCTGCAGCGGATAGCAGAAGTCGTAGCGAATGCGCGGGAGAGGCCGGAGGTTCGCCCTGTTCTCCGCGCGAACTCTGCTCTCCCTGTCTCGTGTCCCTACAATCCGGGAATGGGGAACAGGTCGGTCACCAGTTACGACGTCGCCCGCCGCGCGGGGGTGTCGCAATCGACGGTCTCGCGCGCCCTGCGCGACGACCCGCGCGTCGTGGAGAAGACCCGCCTGCGCATCCGGGCTCTCGCGAAGGAGATGGGGTATGTCCCGCACGTCACGGCCCGGAGCCTGATCACCCGGAAGTCGTCGACCATCGGGATCGTCAGCGGCGACCTGCACAATCCGTCGTACCCGACGCTGGTCAACACTCTGCAGGATTGCTTCGCCCGCAACGACTACCGGGTCCTGCTCATGAGCGACCGCACCGAGGGATCTCTGGATAAGGACATCCTCGCGTTGCGCGGGGGACTGGTGGACGGCGTCGTGTTCATCTCCTCGCGCCTCGATTCACCGATGGTGTCGGAGATCATCGACTGGAAGATTCCCCTCGTCATCCTCAATCGCGACGTCGACGGTCGGTATGCGCACCGGGTGGATCGGGTCACCTCCGACAACATCGGTGGTGGCAGGCTTGTCGCCGACCATCTGGTCGACATGGGACACACCCGCATCGCCCTGATCTCCGGTCCTCTGGAGAACCCCAGCATCCGATTGCGTGAGAAGGGCTTCCGCGACCGGCTCGAGGAGCGCGGTATACCGATCGACGAGGGGTGCGTCCATCGCGGTGCCGTCGATGCGGCCACGGGTCTCGCCGGTGGGTTGATGCTGCTGACCGGGCCGGATCGTCCCACGGCGGTGTTCTGCGCGACCGACTACATCGCCTACGGCACTCTCGACGCGGCCAAGCGGCTCGATCTGGATGTGCCCGGTGAGGTCTCGGTGGTGGGATACAACGACCTGCAGCAGTCGAGCTGGTCGATCTTCGATCTGACGACCGTGCGCCAGCCGCTCGAGGACATGGCGGTGGCCGCGGCGGAGCTGCTGCTGGCGCGGATCGACGGGGACGAGGGACGGCCGGTGCATCGGAACTTCGACGTCGAGTGGGTGCCGCGGGGGAGTGCGGCACCCTGTTCGGTGCCCTTTGCGCAGTCCGTCGCCGATCGTTAACGCGGGCAACAATCCCGTTACCCGTCGACACACATCCGGCAACAACTCCTGAATACATTCGAAGTCACAGCGAGCCAGGCAGTGCCGCCGGATCGCTTCCTCGAATCTCCCCGCCCCTCAGGAGTGAGTGACATGGAAATCGGCGTCTTCATCCCCATCGGCAACAACGGCTGGCTCATCTCCAAGAGCGCCCCGCAGTACATGCCGTCGTTCGAACTCAACATGACGATCGTGCAGAAGGCCGAGAAGCACGGCCTCGATTTCGCCCTGTCGATGATCAAGCTCAAGGGTTTCGGTGGCGAGACCGAGTTCTGGGACCACAACCTCGAATCCTTCACGCTCATGGCGGGTCTCGCGGCCGTCACCGAGAAGATCAAGCTGTTCGCCTCCACTCCGATCCTCACCCTGCCGCCGGCGATGGTCGCCCGGATGGCGTCGACGATCGACTCGATCGCTCCCGGCCGGTTCGGTGTCAACATCGTGACCGGTTGGGCGCCCAACGAATACACGCAGATGGGTTTGTGGCCCGGCGACGAGTACTTCGGCTACCGCTACGCGCAGGCCACCGAGTACGTGACGGTGATGAAGCAGTTGTGGGCCGACGGCGTCAGCAACTTCAAGGGTGCGCACTACACGATGGACGAGTGCGTGCTCTCGCCGAGCCCGTCCGGCGGCGGGGTACCGATCGTCGCGGCGGGACAGTCCAAGAGCGGCATGAAGTTCGCATCCGAGATGGCCGACTTCAACTTCATCATGGGCACCGGGATCAACACCCCGACCGCCATCTCGGACTCCGTGGCGAGCCTCGTCGACGCGGCCGCTGAGACCGGCCGGGACGTCGGTGCGCTGACCCTGTTCATGATCATCGCCGACGAGACGGACGAAGCGGCACAGGCGAAGTGGCAGGACTACCACGACAACGCCGACCTCGCCGCACTCGGCTACATGGCCGATCAGTCCGCTGCCGATGCCACCGCCGACGATTCCTCCACGGCGAAGACCATCTCGCTGCCCGAGGGCGCGGTCAACTTCAACATGGGCACCCTCGTCGGCTCCTACGAGACCGTCGCGAAGATGCTCGACGAGGTCGCGGAACTCGAAGGCATCAAGGGCATCATGCTCACCTTCGACGACTTCGTCGAGGGCATCGAGAACTTCGGTACCCGCATCCAGCCTCTGATGAAGAGCCGCAACACCATCCAGGCCGCCGCAGCCTGACACGAACGACGGGTGGGAGCGCGAGCGTCGAGCCGCGCTCCCACCCGTCAACCCATTTCCAGGAGGTTTCTCTTGACTTCGCGCACCCTCGACGTCGCCATTGTTCAGGCCGGCGAACTGACCGAGGACCTCCTCGGCAACCTTGCCGGACTCGCCGCCCTCGTGCGCGCGGCAGCTGCACCCGACGACGGCACCACACCCGACCTGGTGGTCCTGCCCGAGCTGATCACCAATCCCTACTTCTGCACCAGCCACGAGGTCGACCGCACGTCCTGGGCCGAGACCATCCCCGGCGACGCCACCGACCTGTTCGGCGCACTCGCGCGAGAACTCGGATGCGCCATCGCCTTCGGTGTCTTCGAACGTACCGCCCACGACGTCACCCACAACTCCGTCGTCATGATCGACGCCACCGGCGAGATCCTGAGCTGGCACACCCCCGACGGCGGAACACTGCCCGCCTACCGGAAACTGTCGCTGCCGGCGAGCAAGGTCGGCGACGTCGACATCGACGAGAAGTACCACTTCGCGCCCGGGCAGGCGCCCGCGACCGTCGACGCCTTCGGCACCCGCTTCGGTTGCGTCATCTGCTACGACCGCACGTTCCCCGAGAACTGGGCGGTCGCCCGTGCACTCGGCGCCGAGGTGATGCTCGCGATCGTCTCGTCGCTCGGCACCCGCGAGGACCTCTTCCTCGCCGAACTGCAGACCCGCGCCCTCGAATCTCAGATGTGGATCGTCGCGGCCAACCGCGCCGGCCCGGAGACCCTCAACGGGGTCACGGTCGACTACTTCGGCCTGTCGTGCGTGATCGCCCCCAACGGTGCGATCGTCGCCCAGGCCCCGGCCCATCGTGCGGGGGAGACGTTGCGGTTCACCCTCGATCTCGACGCGGTCCCCACGCAACGCGCCGCCTTCCCGCTGATGCGGGACCGGCGCCCGGACGTGCTGCGCCTGCTCGCCGACCTCACCACCGGCACGGTGCGGCCGGCCCCGCTGCCTCGGCCGGCCTCCGCGACGACGGAGGTGCTCCGATGACCACCACCGACTATCCCGACCTCACCGCCGCATCGGCCACGACCGTCGACGACCTGCTCCCGCAGGCTCGCGCCGACATGGAGCCGCTTCTCGCGGCAGGGCGACGCACGCCCCTGGCCTCGGTGCCGGACGGTCCGGCCTGCGAGCCGGCGCATTCCACCGCGTTGCTGGCGGCAAGTCCCGTCCCGGCCTCGCCGATCGAGGCACCCGCCCACGCCGTCCGTACCGACACGCCCGTACACGAACTCGGCGTCCTCGACCTGCTCGCCGCCTACCGGTCCGGCGCGACCACCCCCACCGACGTTCTCACCGCGCTGCGGGCCCGATGGAGCGACCCGGAACTGTCCGGTGGGGCCGTCCTCGCCGTGATCGACGGTGCCGACGGCGCGGCCGCGGACTCGGACCGACGGTGGAGCACCGGCACCGCACGCCCGCTCGAGGGCGTCTTCTTCGCCGTCAAGGACATCATCGACGTGGCCGGGGCGCCCGTCACCGCGGGCTCACGCACCACCGGCGACCGCATCGCGGCGACCGACGCGACCGTCGTAGCCCGCCTCCGCGCGGCCGGAGCCATCCCCGTGCTCATGACCGCCACCACCGAGTTCGCCTGCGGTGCACCGCACAACGCACGCTACGGTGCCGTGACCAATCCGTGGGACCGGAACCGATGGACGGGAGGATCGTCGACCGGTTCGGCCGGCGCCCTCGCCGAGCGACTCGTCCCGCTCGCCCTCGGCACCGACACCGGTGGATCCATCCGGGTGCCCAGCGCCCTGTGCAATCTCACCGGAATCAAGCCCACCTACGGTCTCGTGCCGCGCACCGGCGTCGCGTCGTTGTCGTGGACCCTCGACCACATCGGTCCCATGGCACGTTCCGCGGCCGACCTGCGGCTCGCCCTCGAGGTGCTCGCCGGGCCGGACGGTTACGACCCGGCTGCCGTACCGGACGAGACAGCACAGCAGGTGCAGGACGGACTCGTCGCCGCGGGAACCGCCGCGGCACCGTCCCTGGCCGGTGTTCGCCTCGGTGTCCCTACGACCTGGTTCACCGAGCTGTGCGACGCCGGCGTGCTCGCCGCCTGGGAGACCGTCGTGGACACCTTCCGCACCCTCGGCGCGGAGATCGTGTCCGTCGACATCCCGGAGGCCCACCAGCTCCACGACGACGTCACGATCGTCATGACCTGCGAGCTCGCCTCCAATCAGGAGGGCGCCCTCGAGAAGTTCGCCCTGTACGACGTCGGCACGCAGGTGCGGATCGCGCGCGGACTCGTGCCCTCGGCGGTGGACTATCTGCGGTCGGTGCGCCGGCGCACGCTCGCCCAGCAGGACGCGATCCGCGCTTTCGACACCGCGGGTATCGATGTGCTCGTCACGCCGGGTATCGGCGCCACGGCGGCGCGATTGTCGGACGTGACGATGGAGATCGACGGCGTGCGGTACCCGATGCAGTCGATCGTCGGCCGCAACACGGGGCTGTTCGACTATCTCGGCCTGCCCGCCGTCATGGCGCCCGCGGGTTTCTCCGACGGGATGCCGGTCGGTGTGCAATTGGTGGGACGGCCGTGGGCGGACGACACGTGCTTGCGCCTGGCGCAGGTGCTGCAGTCCGTCACCGATGTCCACGACCGCCGTGCCGATGGATAGCCGTGCCGATGGATAGCCTGGCCCCGCAGCGTCATCCGCATCCGTGGCGGGTATTTTCGGCGACGAGCATCGGGGTCGTCGCGGTGTTCCTCAGCCTGAGCGGGTTGACCGTCGCACTGCCCACGGTCGCACGCGAACTCGATGCCTCCGGCGCCCAGTCGACGTGGATCCTGCTCGGCTACATGCTCGTCACGACCGCCCTGATCCTGGTGTTCGGCCGGCTCGCCGACATCATCGGACGACGACCGCTCTACCTCGCAGGACTGATCACCTTCACCGTCGCGACGGGACTGTGCATGCTGGCGCCCTCGGCGGGTTGGCTCGTCGCGGCTCGCGTGCTCCAGGGAGCCGGGGCGGCTGCCATCGTCACGAACAACACGGCGCTGCTCACCGACACCTTCCCGCCGCGGACCCTCGGTCGGGCGCTGGGCTGGAACGCGACGGTCGCGGCCGTCGCGCAGGTGGTGGGACCGGTGATCGGCGGTGCCGCCACCGCGGTCTTCGGGTGGCGTGGGTTGTTCGTCGTGGTGCTGCCCGTGGGGTTGCTCGCGATCGCCGCGTCGATCGCGGTGATTCCGCGCAGTCCCTCCAGGGCGGTGACCCGGGAGCCCTTCGATGTCTCCGGCGCGGTGCTGTCCACTGCGCTGCTCGCCGCGGTCGTCCTGGCTCTCACCCCGGGCGTCGGTTCGATGCCCTGGTTGCCCTGGACGTGCGGCACGGCGAGCCTCGTCCTCGCCGGGGCATTCGTCGCGGTGCAGATCAGACGGACCCATCCGCTCGTCGACCTGTCGTTGTTCCGCGACCGAGGTATCGCGCTCGTTCTCGCCGCGGTGCTCGTCAATGCGATCGCCACCTACGCCGTGACGCTGCTCGTGTCGCTGTACGGGCAGGCGGTGAGCGGAATTTCCGCGGTCGCCGCGGGTGCGCTGGTGATGCCGGTCGCGATCGGCACCGTCGTCGCCGCGGCAGCAGCGGGATCCCTGATGCTGCGTTTCAGTCCTCGCACGCTCACCGCGACCGGCATGGGACTCAACGCCGTCGGTCTGCTCGGAGTGGCACTGTTGTTGTCGCCGGACGGCGGCCCGCTCGGGGCGACCGCGCCCTTCCTGTTCGTACTCGGTTGCGGCACCGGACTGTTCATGACACCGAGCACCAGCGCATTGATGCTCACCGCCCCCGCGGACCGCCGTGGCATCGCCAACGGGCTGCGCTCGACCCTGCAGAACGTCGGCTACCTGCTCAGCACCGCGCTGGCGTTCGTCTTCGCTACTGCCGGCCTCAGCGCCGCTGCCCGCCAGGCTGCCTACGGCGGGACTCTCGGCACGCTCGGCAGTGCGGAGGTGGCGCGGTTCGTCGACAACGTGCGAGCGGTCGGCATCGCGCTCGCCGTCGTCGCCCTGCTCGGTGTCGGCGTGTGTCTCGCCTTTCCCCGCCGGAATCCGGCCGCGACCGTCCACACCCTCGAATCCGTCACCCCACTGAAGGAGTCCGCATGACCATCGTCGATCGTGCAGAACAGGCCGCCGACTACGCCCGCGCCGGTTTCGGGCAGGAGCTCCAGCCCGGAACCCGTCCTGCGCTGGTCGTCGTCGATCCCGCCCGTGCCTACATCGATCCCGACTCCCCGCTGTATGCAGGGGTGGAGGAGAACGTCGAGGCGATGCGCACCCTGCTCACTTCCGCGCGCGAGGCCGGAATCCCGGTGGTGATCACCGAGGTTCGCCTGCGCGCCGACGGTGCCGACGCCGGGGTGTTCTTCAAGAAGTCGGGCACCCTCGTCGCGTTCTGCGAAGGCAGTCCGTACGGGGAGTTGATCGAGGGTCTCGAACCGACGTGCGCGGAAATGCTGGTGACGAAGAAGTATCCGAGCGCGTTCTTCGGGACCACTCTCAATTCGCACCTCACGTCGCTCGGCGTGGACACCGTGCTCATCGCGGGGTTGTCCACCAGCGGGTGCGTCCGCGCGACGACACTGGATGCGATGCAGCACGGCTTCGTTCCGATCGTCGTGGAAGATGCTGTGGGAGATCGTGATCCGGCGATCCATTTGTCGAACCTGTTCGACATGCAGCAGAAGATGGCAGAGGTGTGGCCGCTCGGCCGGGCACAGGAGTACCTGGAGACGATTTCCGCACGCAATTAACACGATCGAACCAAGGATGTCGGCGCACGCAACACGATGCGGATACATTCGAAGTCATCGCCTTCCCAGTCGGTCCCGCAACGACGCGGCCGCTTCTTCTTCGGCACACTCCTCATCCCCCAGGAGAATCCATGCGTCATTCCCTTCCCGGCCGCGCCGCGATCGCCGCGCTCGCCTTCTCGGCCGTCTTCGGTCTCGCCGCGTGCAGCAGCGTCGGCTCGGGTGGCGGCGACGTGTCCGACGCCGACGTCACCGCCGGAATCGAGTACGCCCGCGCCCAGCTCGCCCTGTACGAGGCGGACCCGGAGTTCACGCTCGAGGCCGAGCCGTTCCCGATGAAGGACATCGCCGGCAAGACGATCTTCGCGATCCCCACCAACAGCGAGAACCCGTACAACGTCGCCGTCGACGAGGAATCGAAGAAGGTCGCCGAACGCTACGGCGCCACCTGGATCGAGTACACGAACCAGGGCCAGCCCGCCCAGTGGGCGACCGGTGTCGAACAGGCCGTGAACCAGAAGGTCGATCTCATCATCCTGTCGCAGGGTGTCGACGCATCCCTCATCAAGCCGGCGCTCGAAAAAGCCGATGCTGCGGGGATTCCCGTTCTGCTCACCCATACCATCCTGCGCGGCGAGCCGGTGCCGACCGACCTCGAAGGACTGATCGACGCCACCACCGACGCCCCGCTCTCCGAGGCCAACCGGCTCACCGTCGACTGGATGATCGACCGCACCGAAGGCGAGGGCAACGCGCTCATCATCACCTCCAACGAGGTTCCGCCGGCCAAGGCCGAGGTCGCTGCGATGGAAGACGAGATCGCACAGTACTGCCCCAAGTGCACCTACAAGATCGTCAACGTCCCGGTCACGGAGTGGGCCACCAAGATCCAGTCCGAGGTGCAATCCGCGCTCTCCGCCGACCCGAACATCAACTTCATCCTGCCCATCTACGACTCGATGTCGCTCTACGCCCAGTCGGGCATCAATGCCGCGGGCAAGACCGGCCAGGTCGAGATCTCCTCGGTCAACGGCACCCCCGCAGTCCTGAAGATCCAGCAGGACGACGGCATCGTCACCATGAACGTCGGTGAATCCATCCCGTGGCTCGCATGGGCGACGATGGACCAGGCCGGTCGACTCCTGCTCGGCTACGACCCAGTCCCCAACGGTGCGCAGGAGACCCCGCTCAAGCTCATCACTGCCGACAACATCGACGAGACCGGCACCCCGCCGCAGCCCGACAAGGGCTATGGCACGGCCTACGTCACCGGTTACGAAGCACTGTGGGGGCCCAGTGAGCAGTCCTGATCCCATCGTCAACATCGTCGGTCTGTCCAAGACCTTCGGTGAGCACACGGTGCTGAAGAAGGTCGGCCTGACGATCCACGCCGGCGAGGTGCACGGTCTGCTGGGTGAGAACGGTTCGGGCAAGTCCACGCTCATCAAGGTCCTCGCCGGCTTCCACGCTCCCGACCCCGGCGCCGCGCTGCAGGTGCGTGGCAGGGACGTGGCACTGCCGGTCCCGGCCGGCGGATTCCGCGACCTCGGCATCAGCTTCGTCCACCAGGACCTCGCCCTCGTGCCCGATCTGTCGGTGGTCGAGAACCTCCGCGTCGGACCCGTCGTGGCCGGATCGAAACCGTGGATCTCGTGGCGGCGCGAGAAGCGCACCGCCCGAGCGCTGTTCGAGCACTTCGGACTTCACATCGATCCCGAGGCGCCGGTGTCGAGCCTGAACGAGACCGAACGTGCCCTCCTCGCGATCCTGCGAGCGACCGAGGAACTGGGGGAGCGTCGCACCCTGCTCGTGCTCGACGAACCCACGGTCTTCCTGCCCCGCGAGGGCACCGACCTGCTGTTCGCCGTCGTCCGCGAGATCGTCGCCGACAAGAAGGCCGCCGTCCTGTTCGTCTCCCACGATCTCGACGAGGTGCTCGACCACACCGACCGCGTCACCGTGCTGCGCGACGGGGTGTCGCAGGGCACGCACCGCACCCGCGACCTCACCGCGACCTCGCTCATCGACCTCATCGTCGGACGCAGTCTCGACTCCGCCGACCCGCGCGTCGCCGGGCCCGTCCGCGACTTCGAGGACGTTCCCGCCCTCGCCCGGATCGAGGACCTCGAGACCACCACCGTCGACGGTGTCGGGTTCGACGTCCGGCCCGGGGAGGTCGTCGGACTCACCGGCATCGCCGGCTCGGGCTACGACGACGTGCTGCCCGCCCTGTACGGGGCGCGGCAGGCTCGTGGCGGGCGGCTGACGGTCGGCGACGACAGCGTGGAACTGCCCGCGATGACACCGATCGACGCGCTGGCCCGCAAGGTCGTCTACGTGCCGCCGGACCGCAAGGTCGAAGGCAGCGCACCCGAACTGACCGTCGCCGAGAACGTCACCCTGCCCGTGCTCGGTACAGGCTTCGTCAAACCGCGAGCGCTGAAGGACATCGCGACCGCGCTCGCCGAGCACTGCGACGTCCGGCCACGGGACCCGCAGGCCGTCTACGGGTCGCTGTCCGGCGGCAACCAGCAGAAGGCTCTGCTCGGCAAGTGGCTCCATACCGACCCGGTACTGGTGCTCCTCGCCGAACCCACCCAGGGTGTGGACATCGGTGCCCGCGCCCGCATCTTCGAGATGTTGCGAGAGACCGCACGTGGGGGAGCGGGCATCGTCGTCGCCAGCTCCGACTACGAGCAGCTGTCGGTCCTGTGCGACCGCGTCCTCGTCTTCTCCCACGGACACGTCGTCGCCGAACTCACCGGCGACAACCTGTCCAAACACCACATCTCGGACAGTGTTCTCGGTCTGACCCGACAGGAAGTGATCGCCTGATGTCCGTCACCATCGACAAGAGCAACACCGCGAAAACCGCATCTACCGAATCGGATCCCGCGCGCTCTCGTCGCTCTCTCGGTCCGCTGTTCGAGAAGTACGCGCTCGTCCTGGCGCTGATCGCCGTCGTCGTCGTGTTCAGTGCCCTGCGACCCGAGACCTACCCGACCGCCAACAACCTGCAGAACATCCTCGGCTCCCAGGCCGTCCTGCTCGTCCTGGCCCTGGGGCTCATCGTCCCGCTCACCGCCGGCGAGTTCGACCTGTCGGCCGTGTCGACGATGTCGCTGGCCGCCATGACGATCGCGGTGCTGAACGTGCAACACGGCTGGTCGCTACTGCCGGCCATTGCTGTCGCCGTGCTCGCGTGCCTCGTCGTCGGCCTGATCAACGCACTGCTGGTCGTGCGATTGCAGATCGATTCGTTCATCGCGACCCTCGGCAGCGGCACCGTCGTCCTCGGTGTGGTCCAGTGGATCTCCGACTCGACCTCGGTCACCGGTGTCGACTCCGCGCTCGTCGACGCGACCATCGGCACCCGCATCTTCGGGGTGTCGCTGCAGTTCTACTACGCCCTCGCCCTGGTGCTGATCATGGCAGTAATCTTCCAGTACACCCCGATCGGACGCCGACTGCTCTTCGTCGGACGCGGTGCCCAGGTGGCCCGACTCAGCGGCCTGCACGTCGACCGCATCCGCGGCGGCGCACTCGTCACCTCCGCGCTCGTCGCGGCTCTGGCCGGCATCGTCTACGCCGGCATGCTCGGTGGCGCCGACCCGTCCTCCGGCCAGTCGTTCATGCTGCCGGCCTTCGCGGCGGCCTTCCTCGGTGCCACCGCGATCGTCCCCGGCCGCTTCAACGCGTTCGGCACGCTGGTCGCGGTGTACTTCCTCGTCGCCGGGGTGGTCGGCCTGCAGATGCTCGGTGTCGCCAGTTTCGTCCAGCAGTTGTTCTACGGCGGCGCACTGGTGGTCGCGGTCGCGCTGTCCGGCGCGGTGCGGCGCCGCACGGCGTCACGCTCCACACGATGACGAACGGCGGAATCGGGCTGCATCGTCGGATCCGCCCTGGTGCCACGCAGCCAGATCCGCCTCCCGACGGCGCAATGTGCACGCCATATTTCGGCATCGTTCCCGACATGCCTGTCGGGTCGAATATCCGGTGACGGGCGGAAAGCCTCGCCCGAAAGGAGATCCACATGAAGGTCACTGTCGTTGCCGGTAACCCGAAGCCCGGCTCCCGTACGCTCGACGCCGCCACCGTGCTGGCCACCGCGCTCACCGGGGAGGCCCCCGATCACGTGGTCGACGTCGTCACTCTCGGTCCGGGCCTGCTCGGCTGGGGCGACGACGCGGTGAAGGAGGCGGTCGAGACCGTCGCCTCCTCCGACCTCGTGGTCTTCGCCAGCCCGACCTTCAAGGCCACCTACACCGGCATCCTGAAGTTGTTCCTCGACCAGTTCGCGACCGGCGACGGTCTGCGCGACGTCACGGCGGTGCCGCTCATGCTCGGCGCCGGCCCGGCCCATGCGATGGCGCCCGACCTGCTGCTCAAGCCCGTGCTCGTCGAACTCGGCGCCACCTGCCCCGCCGCGGGGCTGTACCTGATCGATTCCACCTACACCACCGACACCCGGATCGCCGAGTACGCCGAGCGCTGGGCGCCGGTGCTGCGATCCACCATCCGGACGGAGGCACGATGACCACCCTCGCCCTCGACGGCGCCACCCTGCGCCGCGCGTTCGCCCACGTCCCCTCGGGTGTCGTCGCGATCTGCGCCGACACCGGCAGTGGGCGGATCGGCATGGCCGCAAGCACGTTCGTTCCCGTCTCACTCGATCCACCGCTGGTGGCGTTCTGCGTGCAGAACAGTTCGACCACCTGGCCGAAGCTCGAAGCGCAACCGCGTCTGGGCATCAGCGTCCTGTCGTCGGAACATGACATCGCGGCCCGGGTGCTCGCCGCAAAGAACGGAGACCGGTTCGCGGGCATCGAGACCGAAACCCGTGAGGGTGGAGCGTTGTTCGTCAACGGCTGCGGTGTGCGGATGGACGTGTCGATCGAACAGCAGGTGCCGGCCGGTGACCACGCGATCGTGGTGCTGCGCGTGCACGAATTGTTCTGCGGCGAAGCCGATCAGGCGACGGAGCCGATCGTCTTCCACCGCAGCTCGTTCCGGCGTCTGGTGGCGTCGTGAGCCGCATCGAGGCGGCGTTCGAGGCGTTGCGGGCGGGTAAGCCGGTCCTCGTCTCGGACGCCGCCGACCGGGAGAACGAGGGCGACGTCATCCTCTCCGCCCAGCACGCGACCGCGGAGTGGATCGCGTGGACCGTCCGGCACACCTCGGGTCTGCTGTGCGCCCCGATGACCGGTGCCCGCGCCGACGCCCTGGACCTGCCGGCCATGGTCGCCGACAACCAGGATCCGAAGCAGACCGCCTACACCGTCACGGTCGACGCCGCGCGCGGCGTCACCACCGGCATCAGTGCTGCGGATCGTGCGACGACCCTGCGCGTGCTCGCCGATCCGACGGCCACCTCGCGTGATCTGATCCGTCCCGGCCACATCCTGCCGTTGCGGGCCCGCCCGGGTGGAGTGTTCGAGCGTCCCGGTCACACCGAAGCCGCCGTCGACCTGTGTGCACTCGCGGGTCTGCCGCAGGTGGGTGTGATCGCCGAGCTCGTCTCCGACGACGGATCGATGATGCGCATGCCGGAGATCGAAGCGCTGGGTGCGCAGTACGACCTGCCCGTGCTCACGATCGAGGAGTTGATCCGCTACCGCGCGGCGCATCCGTTTCCGTCACCGGTGGTGCCGTCCGGGCGGGTCGTGAGGGCCGACGAGGCATCGATGCCGACCCGCTTCGGAACCTTCCGTGCCGTCGGCTATCTCGACCGCCACACCGGCGCCGATCACATGGCGCTCATCGCCGGACCTGTGGGTGACGCCCCGCTGGTCCGGGTGCATTCGGAGTGTCTGACGGGCGAGTCGTTCGCGTCGCAGCGCTGTGAGTGCGGTCCCCAGCTCGACACCGCGCTGGAACGGATCGCCCAGGAAGGCGGCGTCCTCGTCTACCTGCGTGGCCACGAAGGCCGGGGGATCGGCCTGCTCAAGAAGCTCGCGGCCTACCGACTGCAGGACGGCGGCTTCGACACGGTCGCAGCCAACCTCGAACTCGACGAACCGGCCGACGGACGCGAATACGGCGGCGCCGCGGCGATACTCCACGATCTCGGCGTCGGCTCGGTGCGACTGCTCACCAACAACCCCGCCAAGATCGCCGGACTCGAGGACAACGGCATCGTCGTCGCAGGGCGGGAGCCGCTGCACGTCGGCGTCGCACCGGCGAACGTGCGGTATCTCGAGACGAAGCGGCGGCGGATGGGCCACATGCTGCCCGCGGCGCAGAACTGAGTCGGATCCTCGCTACACGAACCGAGGTTCGCCCCTGCTGCAGCAGGGGCGAACCCCGTTTCGGCGCGCGAACCCGGACACTGTCGGAATTCTTGAACGCGCACTTGCCGCGCGTCCTACGGTTGTCGGCATGGGCACGCCCGGTATCGACCAGTGGGTCCTCCACGTCGACCTCGACCAGTTCATCGCCGCGGTCGAGGTGCTGCGCAATCCGGAGTTGGCGGGCCGTCCGGTGGTGGTCGGCGGTCGCGGCGATCCCACCGAGCGCGGCGTGGTCTCCACTGCGTCCTACGAGGCGCGGGCGCACGGGGTGGGGTCGGGGATGCCGCTGCGGGTCGCTGCGCGCAAGATCCCCGACGCGGTCTTCCTCCCTGTCGACGCCGATACCTACAACGAGGTATCGCAGGTCGTGATGGACACCCTCCGCGGCTTCGGCACGGTCGTCGACGTGCTCGGATGGGACGAGGCGTTCATGGGCGTGCAAACCTCCGATCCGGAAGCGTTCGCGCGCGAGGTGCAGGCCGCCGTGCTCGACGCGACCGGGCTGCACTGTTCCGTCGGGATCGGCGACAACGTCCTGCGCGCGAAGATCGCGACGGGTTTCGGCAAGCCCCGCGGGATCTTCCGGTTGACGCGCGACAACTGGTTCGCGGTGATGGGGGAGCGCTCACCCGATTCGTTGTGGGGCATCGGTTCGCGCACGGTGAAGAAACTCGACGACATGGGCATCCGCACGGTCCGCGAGCTGGCGAGTGCCCCGGTCGACGAGATGGCGGCGCGGTTCGGACCCAAGATCGGCCCGTGGCTCGTCGGCCTCGGCGCCGGTGCGGGTTCGACGGAGGTGTCGGCGGAACCGTGGGTGGCGCGGTCGCGCAGTCGGGAGACGACCTTCCAACACAATGTCGGCGACTGGAACGCGATCACCGAGTGCGTGCGCGACCTCGCGGCGCGGGCCGTCGACGACATCCGAGGTGAGAGGCGTGAGGGAGTGCGGGTCGCGCTGAAGATCCGCTACGCGCCGTTCGTCACCCACACCGCGAGCGTCGCTCTTCCATCGCCCACCACGGATCTCGCGACCGTCACGGAGGCCGCCGTCGGACTGCTCGACCGGTTCGATCACGAGCGGGAGGTCCGGCTCGTCGGAGTGCGGGTGGAGATGACGCCACCGGAGAACGTGCGGTCGCACTAGCGGCTGGCAGACTGGACCCGGTGCGATCGGTGACCAGGACACGGGGACCTCTACGACCACCGGAGGCCGCCGCAGCGGCGGTCTTCGGGACGTTGACGGCTGTGCTGTCGGTCGTCGCGGGACTGATACCCGTCGGTGTCGCCCAGGTGCTCGTGGCGCTCCCCGTCGCTTTCCTCGGCGCCACCGGCCGCCTGCGCGCGATCGTCGCTGCGACGGTCGCCGCCGGTGTCGTGGCGCTCGTGGCCGGTGGGCCGTTCGCCGTCGCCGCGGTCGTCGTCCTGTCCGGGATCGGAACGCTCGTCGGGTTCGCGCACAGGCGGTGGGGTCACGCGGCGGTGTTCGTGGTGCTGGCCGGATCCGTCCCGGCCGGGCTGCTGCTCGCGGCCGCCGCCTGCGGTCTGCTGCTGTTGTTCGACCGGACCCGGGTGCTGCTGCTCGAGGCGCTCGAAGCGTCGATGCGCGGCACGCTCCGGGCGTTCGAGGCAGCGGGGGCCGGCCAGCAGTTCGTCGACACCTGGGAACGGACCCTCGAGATCATGGTGCGGCTGTGGTGGGTGTGGATCGGCGGTGCGGTGCTGGTCGGGACCGTGGGCACCGCACTGCTGTGCTTCGGGATCTTCCGCGTGGTGGCCCTGCGCAGCACGTGGGCGACCCGATCGGTCGACTGGCCCGAGCAGGACCCCACGGCCGACCCGGCTCCGCTTCCCGTCGCACTGCGGCTCGTCGGCTACCGGTATCCGGGAACCGACCGCGACGCCCTGTCGGACATCGACCTCACGATCGGGCCGGGGGAGTTCGTCGCGATTGTCGGCGGCAACGGCTCGGGCAAGTCGACACTCGTGCGGCTGCTCGCGGGACTCGAGCCGACCGTCGGCCTGGTCGACCGGCCCGGACCCGTCGGGCCGGGACGACCCGGTGGCACCGCGATGATCCTGCAGCATCCCGAGAGCCAGGTGCTCGGCCGCACCGTCGCCGAGGACCTGCGGTGGGGGATCGACGACGTCGACGTCGACGATCTGCTCGCCCGCGTCGGCCTGGTCGGAATGGAGGATCGCGCCACGGAGGATCTGTCCGGCGGGCAACTGCAGCGACTGGCACTGGCGGGCGCACTCGCCCGGCGACCCGCACTGCTCATCGCCGACGAGATCACCGCGATGGTCGACGCCGACAGCCGCGCGGACCTGATCCGCCTGCTTGCCGACGTCGCGCGGGAGGGCACCGCGGTCGTGCTCGTCACCCACCTCGACGACGAGGCCCGCGCCGCCGACCGGATCGTGCACATCGCCGACGGCCGGATCGTCCCGCGGGTCGCGGCGCCGCCACCCCCGGCGCCGGTGCCTGCTACCGTCCCGTCCTTCCCGCAGCCGATCCTCGAACTGCGCGACGTCACGCACATCTACGCGGCCGGCACACCCTGGGCACACACCGCGCTGCGCGAGGTGTCGCTGACGATCTGCCGCGGTGAAGGGGTACTGGTCGTCGGGGAGAACGGTTCGGGCAAGTCCACGCTCGCGTGGATCGTCGCCGGACTGATGCGCCCCACGCGCGGAACGGCCGTGCTGCACGACACCCCGACGGCCGATCTGCACGGAGAAGTGGGCATGGTCTTCCAGCAGGCACGGCTGCAATTGCAACGACCGACCGTGGCCCAGGAGATCTCCGAGGTGGCCGGGCTTCCGCACACCGACCGCGGCTACGTCGCCGCCGTCCTGCACCGGGTGGGTCTGCGTCCCGAACTGATCGACCGGCCGATCGACCGGCTCAGCGGAGGCGAGATGCGGCGGGTCGCGATCGCCGCCCAACTCGCCCGCACCCCGCGGGTGCTCGTGCTCGACGAACCGCTGGCCGGACTGGACCTGCAGGGCCGCCGCGAGGTCGTGTCGATCCTCGCCCATCTACGCGCGGTCGAGCACGTCACCGTCGTCGTCATCTCCCACGACCTGCACGGAATGGAAGAGGTGTGTTCACGCACCGTGGTACTCGAGGACGGACGCATCGTGGAGCAGACGGGAGCGGTGATCGCATGAGTCGCACACGCACACGCACGCGCACACGCCAGCGGCGCCCGATCATCCTGCTGCGGCCCGTGCCTCGGGAGACACCCCTGCACCGGGTGTGGGCCGGCACGAAGGTCCTGTCGGCAGCGGCGCTGTCGGTGGCGGCGAGCTTCGCTCCGAGCTGGACCGGACTCGGCATCCTGCTCAGCGTGCTGGTCGTGGGTGTGCTCGTCGCACGGATCCCGCGCGGGGTGGTCCCGACGATTCCGTGGTGGGTGTTCGCGGTCCTCGCCGTCGGCCTGGTCCTCAACGCCGCCGGCGGCGGACTCACCGCCTACGTCCGGACGATGCTGCTCGGCGTGGGTTTGCTGGTCCTTGCGTCGCTGGTCGGGTGGACGACGCGACTGTCCGACCTCGTCGACGCCCTGCCCGTGTTGTTCGCCCCGCTGCGACTGTTACGGCTACCCGTCGACGAATGGGTGACGGTGTGCGCGCTGGCGCTGCGGATGCTGCCGACCGTTCGCGCCGAGATGCGGGTGCTGTTCGCCGCGCGCAAGGTCCGCGGCCGGCCCGGCATCCGCACTCCGGCGGGATGGTGGCAGGAGGTGGCCGACTCCGTCGGCGCGGTGGTGTCGGTATCCATGCGCCAGGTCCGCGATCTCGGCGACGCGCTGGCGGTACGGGGACCACGATCGGCGACCCGCCGGGGTCCTCGATCGGCGACCCGCCGGCCGCTGCGACTGCGGCTCGGGGACGTCCTGACGGTGCTGGTCGTGGCAGGCGCGTGCACGGCGATCACCGTGTGGGGTTGACCCGTCAGTTGCGGTTGTGCGAAGCGGTGTCCTTCGAACGCGAGCGGATGCGCCGGACGATCCCGTAGCCGATCACCGCCACGACGACGGCGATCACGACGTACTGCAGCGCCGAGGCGTACGGTTCGACGGCGCTCCAGTTCTCGCCGAGCTGATAACCGGCCAGCACGAAGATCGAGTTCCAGATGAGGCTGCCCGCGGTGGTGAACGCGAGGAACTGCCAGATCGGCATCCGTGTGACACCGGCGGGGATGGAGATGAGGCTCCGGAAGACGGGCACCATCCGGCCGAAGAAGACGGCCTTGCGTCCGTGCCGCTGGAACCAGGCGGTCGAACGGTCGAGGTCCTCGACATCGACGAGTGGAAGCTTCCGCACGACCGCGCGAATCCTGTCCTCACCCACCCAACGGCCGATCGAATACAGACCGAGAGCACCGACCACGGAACCGAGGGTCGTCCAGAACAGCGCACCGAAGAGGGTGAAACTGCCCAGGCTCGCGGCGAACCCGGCGAGCGGCAGGATGACCTCGCTGGGAAGCGGCGGAAAGAAGTTCTCGAGAGCGATCGCGATGCCGGCGCCGACACCGCCGAGGCGATCCATCAACTCGAGCGCCCATCCTGCGAGACCGTCCGTGGGGGCTGACTGTGAATCCGCGACACTCATCCACCCGACCCTACCGAGGGGTCGTCGAGGTTTCCGCTCGTACGGATCGAAACAGTTCCGGTCTGCTCGATCGGCGAGAAGGATGGCGGCGAATGTCGCTCTCCGCCCCGAGGGCCGATCCGGAAGGTGATCTCCAGTGACGATCGTTGTCGTCGCGGGCAACCCGAAGCCCGCGTCCCGCACCCTCGACGCCGGAGCCCGCCTCGCCACGGCCCTCACCGGACGAGAGCCCGATCACGTTGTGGATGTGATCACACTCGGTGGTAGAACTGGGGCGCTATGCCCGGCCCCCGGCCTGTATCTTCACGATTCGACCTACACAACCGAGATCCGTATCGCGGACTACGCCGAACGCTGGTCGTCGGTGCTGTCCGCCGCACTTCGAAACGAGGCCGCCTCATGACCACTCTCGACGGACCGTCTCTGCGTCAGGCCTTCGCGCACGTCCCTTCGGGTGTCGTCGCGATCTGCGCGGAGATGGACGGAGAGCGGATCGGGATGGCGGCGAGCACTTTCGTGCCGGTGTCGCTCGATCCGCCGCTCGTCTCGTTCTGCGTGCAGAACACCTCGACCACATGGCCGCGTCTGGCGTCGCTCCCGCATCTCGGCATCAGCGTGCTGAGCGAGGAGCACGACGGTGCCGCGCGGGTGCTCGCCGCGAAGAACGGCGATCGCTTCGCCGGGATCGACATCGAGAGCCGCGAAGGCGGCGCGCTGTTCGTCTCGGGCACGAGCGTGCGCATGGACGTGACCGTGCAGCAGGAGGTTCCGGCGGGCGACCACGCGATCGTCGTACTGCGCATCAACGAACTGCTCACCGACGCCGATGTCGAACCCATCGTGTTCCACCGCAGTTCGTTCCGTCGACTGCTCGCGTCCTGACCTGCATACGATCGATTTCGGTGGTTCCACCCCCGCTCAGCGCGGGTGGAACCACCGAAGTTCTCTAGGGCGGTGGTGTTCCGACCGATCGTCGCGGCAGCCGTCCGGTTCCGAACAGCGCCGCGATCGCGAGGAGCGCTGTCACAGCGAACGCGGTGCGCAGCGCGTCGAGTCGCGCATCGGCGTTGACCGCGACGAGTGCTTCCGTTGTGGACGGGTCGACACCCGCCTCGTCGAGCCCGGTCCGCAACTGGGTCGTGGACAGGAACGGCACACCGGAGGCCAGCTCGGTCGTCGCCTGCTGCTGCACCGACGGCGGGATGTCGGAGTTGTCCTCGATTCCGGCAACGACCGATGTGGTGAGGGTGGCGATCAGGATCGATCCGATCAGTGCGGTGCCCAGCGACGCCCCGAGATTCGTTGCGGTGTTCTGCAAACCGCCGACCTCGGCGCTCTGGGAATCCGGTACCGACGAGACCGTGATCGCGCCGAGCTGGGACGCCAACGCTCCCAGGCCGAGACCCATCAACAACATCGGTATCGACACCACGGCCGCATCGGCACCCGGGTCCATACCGGCAACGAGGATCAGGATCCCCAGGATCATCGAACCCAGACCCATACGCACCACACGTCGGGGATCGGCGTGGGGTCGCACTTTCGGGATCACCGTTGCGGCCAGCACCAGCGCGATCGACAACGGCAGGATCCGCACACCTGTCTGGACTGCGCTGAGTTCGAGTACGACCGACAGGAAGAGAGGGACGGAGAAGAAGACTCCGGCCTGCACCGCGAACTGTGCGAAGAACATCGTCAGACCACCGACGAGCTGTCGGTTGGCGAACAGCCCCGGATCGACCAGCGGGTCGCGGCCCTTGCTCATGAGAGCGTTCTGCCATCGCACGAATGCATAGAGCACCAGCGAGCCCGCGACGAGAAGCCAGATGACCGGGGACAGGCCCAGTACGGCGGGTGCGCCCGGCTCGGCCCGTACCCAGCCCCACTCGCTCGAGCGCAGGACGCCGTAGACGACGGATCCCAGACCGAGTACGGACAGTGCGGATCCCACGAGGTCGAGGTGGACGCGGTGAGGGGGAACGTCCTCGATGCGGCGCAGCACCAGCAGGATCAGCACTACCAGGACGACCTCACCGAAGAAGACGTAGCGCCACGACGCGAACGTCGTGACGGCCCCGCCCAGCAACGGCCCCACAGCCACTGCCGACGCACCGGCCGCCGCCACCAGACCGTACGCTGCGGCACGTCGCTCGGGATCGAAGTTGGCCGCGACGAGCGAGACGATCGCCGGCATTATCAGGGCCGCGCCGATGCCTTCGAGCAACGACCAGCCCACCAGTAGGACCGCGAGGTTCGGGGCGAGTCCGGTGGTGAACGAGCCGATGCCGTAGATGACCAGTCCGACACCGAACGCGCGACGTCGACCGAGGATCGTGCCGACCTTCCCGCCGGTGATCATCAAGGATGCCATCACCAGGGTGTAGAGGGTGATCGCGGTCTGGATGCCGGTGATCGTGGTGCCGACGTCCTGCGCGACGGTCGCCATCGACACGTTCATCACCGAGCTGTCGAGCGTCATCAGGAACTGGCCCGACGCCAGCACTGCGAGTACCAGTGTCGAACCCGAGCGGACCTCCGGCTGCGACGACACCTGTCCGTCCTTCGGCTCAGGTCGCCGGCAACGGCCGACAGGAGCTACTGCCGCTACCGGTGGGCACCGGCATCCGCTGCGACATGACTTCTATTCTTCGCGTTCGAACGTCACGAGCATTCCCTCGACGCCACCGGGACCGATCCGTCCCTTGATGTCGGCGGAGGTGATCGCCTTCAGGCGCCACCCATCTCGGGCATGATCGTTGAGGATCTTCTCGAGCTTGCCGCCGGACATCTTCCCGCCGAGCATGCCCTCGCGGATCTCGATCACCTTGTACGAGTACACCCGTTCAGCTTACGGTCGTCCCGCGAGAATCTCGTCGAAATCCGACGGCTGTACGTGACACTGGAAGGTGACGTTTTCGGAACCCGGAGGCAGCAGTGGAGACGATGCCGGACCGTCGGACTCTCGAGTCGGCAGTTGCGCTCGCGGGTCGAGCGCCGTCGCTTCACAACAGTCAGCCGTGGCGGTGGACTCTGGACGCGGACGAGCTTGCGCTGTTCAGCGACAGTGATCGCATCCTTCCGGCCACCGATCCGTCCGGTCGTCAGATGGTGTTGTCCTGTGGAGCGGTGCTGCACCATCTGCGGGTGGCGCTCACCGCCCGGCACTGGGCCACGGTGGTCGAACGGATGCCGGACGCGACGAATCGTCGTTGTCTCGCGACGCTGCGCTTCCGCCGAGTTGACGCGGTGACCGACACCGACCTCCGGATGGCAGAGGCGATCGGCCGCCGACGTACCGAGCGGTTACCGATGGGGGCTCCGCAGGAGTGGGCTCGGACCGAGAGCGCTCTGCAGATGTTCGCCGAACCCGCGGGTGTCCGCCTGAGTGCCATCGCCGAACACGAGCGACCTGCACTGGAAGAGTTGTCCCGTCGCATCGGCGGTGAGCGTCGCTCCGATGCGGCCTACCAGACGGAACTTTCCTGGTGGGCCGGGCACGGGATGTACCCGGACGGAATACCTCCGGACGCACTCCCACCGGGACGGCGCACGGTGGCGACGGAGCGGGAGTTCCCTCCCGGCAACGCGACCGGCGAGTCGGCAGAGACGGAGGACCGAGCCGCGATACTTCTCCTGTCGACCACGACGGACACGCGGCTCGACTGGCTGCGGAGCGGTGAAGCCCTATCGGCCGTGCTCCTCGCGTGCACCGCCCGTGGACTGGCCACCTGCTCCGTCACGCACCTGACGGAATCCGAATCCTCACGTGCGTTCCTGCGGGAAACGGCCCGCATCGAGGGCGTGCCGCAAGTGATGATCCGGGTCGGTGTACGCGCGGGACCGGGTCCGGATGCGGCGACGCCGCGCCGTCCGACCTCCGCGATTCTGTTCCGCAAGCAATCCTGATCCCGAACTTCGGTGTTCCCGACCGAGCTCAGCGACGTCGAAACCACCAGAATCGTTCGAGGACAACAAAAGCCCGGATCAGCGGGCGGCGCCGTAGAAGCGGGAGACCCGTACACGCAGCAGCAACCTGCGATCGGCGACCATCGCGGCCCGGAAGTCGTCCCAGTCCGGATGCTCGCCCTGCACCGCTCGATACAACTCGACGAGCTGCTCGACGGTGTCGTCGTGGGGGTCCGCGGCCACCGGCGTCAGCTCGGCCTCGCCCTCCGCGACGGCGTAGGACCACTTGTCGTCGGAGTCGACGAACAGGCTCACACGCGGGTCGCGGCGCACGTTCCGGGTCTTTGCCCGGTCGTCGGTGATGGAGACGGAGAACGTGCGGGTCGCGGGCTCGTACCGGTAGGTGACGTTCGACAACTGGGGTCGCCCGTCGCGCTTGATCGTCGCGAGCACAGCGACACCGGTGGGAGGGAACAGGGCTTCGAGTGCGCTCTCGTCGGCCGGCATGGCGCCCAGACTACGGCCGACCGTGCAGAATCGGGGCGGGTATCGGGCCGAGTACGAAGGGTAGGCATGCTGGACTACGCGCGTTACTGCGGAGAGATCGTCGAACAGACGGAACTGCTGGTGGACTCACTGGCCGGGCAGGACATGACCACACCGGTGCCGTCGTGCCCGGGATGGAACCTCGGTCAGCTCGCCCGACACATCGGCTACGGCCACCGCTGGGCGAGCGAGGCGGTCCGCGGTGAAGGGGCGATGCCGCGCACCGACCGCGCGATGCGGGAGTTGGCGGACTACGTCGACGAGGATCCGGACGAGCTGATTCCGTGGTTACGGGAAGGAGCGCGCGAATTCGGGGCCGCGTTGCGGGAGGTCGGTCCGAACATGCGGGTGTGGACACCGATCCCGGGTGGCAAGAAGACCCCGGAGTTCTTCGCCCGACGCTTCGCCCACGAGACCGTGGTGCATCGCGCCGACGCTGCACTCGCACTGGGAGCGGACTTCGAGCCGGCCCACGATCTTGCGGTGGACTGCGTGGACGAATGGCTCGACCTGGCGGTCGTCACCTGGCCACGACTCGATGTCGAACGGCACCGCGCGTTGCACGGACCCGACCGGACGCTGCATTTCCACGCGACGGACACGTCGGCGGAATGGGTCGTGGACCTGTCCGGCGAGGACTTCGCGTGGCGGCATGCCCACGAGAAGAGTGCCGTGGCGGTACGCGGCCCGCTGACGGAACTGCTGTTGGTGCTCTATCGTCGGCGCGCTGTGGGCGCAGCCGACGTGGAGGTCTTCGGCGACTCCGGGTTCCTGGCGTCCTGGCTCGACGTCAGTCCCTTCGGATAGAACGCACAGCGGGTGGCCGCACCGCGACGGGCCCGAGTGGTCGCACCGCGACGGGCCCGAGTAGTCGCACCGCGACGGGCCCGAGTAGTCGCACCGCGACGGCGAGACGCGGCCCCCACCTGTGAACTAGACCGACAGGTGCGAGGCCGAGTACGCGTGGCGGATCGCGTCGAGTGCGCTGGTGCAGGGAATATGAGCTTCCTGCAGCGAATGGATCACCTCGGCGATCGGTCCGGACTGCTCGAAGGCGCTACCGGCGGCGACGGCCCAGGCGACTTCGCCGGGCTCGAACGTCCGGGTGGGCTTCCATCCTCGCTGAGGAGCGAGCTCGCGCAGAGTGCTCCAGTGCGCGACCTCGTCCGCATCCGGACGTCCGATGAAAAGTAGGCGGTCGTGTCCCACGGTGAACCCCTTCGTTCCTTCTCGTGCTTCGACAGGTAGGTCGTCTTCACTGTGCGCTTCGTTACATTCACCTGATCGAGAAGCGTCGCAGGTTTAGGACCTTCCATTATGTGGTACACCCGCCCGAATCCGACGGACCTGTCGGACAAGGGCGATCATCCACCGCCGTAGCGAGCCGCGAACGCGCCCGGCGTCATGCCCATGACCTTCGCGAAATCACGTACGAAATGCGGCTGGTCGGCGTAACCGAGGACCGTGGCGACCTCCGACAACGAACCGGGTTTCTCGCGCAGGCGACCGGCGGCCTCCTGCAGTCGCCGCCGCTGGATCAGCCACTTCGGGGTCAGCCCGATCCGTCGCTGGACGAGGCGTTGCAGCGCGCGCTCGCCGAGACCGAACTCCGCGCGCACCTGCTCGACCCGCAGGACGTCGGAGTTCTCCTCGACGAACGCCACCACCCGGTTGACCAGTCGCCCCTCCTCATCGATCGGCAGATGGGCGCGCAGCACGTCGTCGAACGCCTCCGTCGCGGCGCGGTGCGACTCGCGAGAGTCCGGGCCGTGTGCCATCGCCTCCCGAACCCGCGTGATCAGACGCGCGCCGGCATCGCCGAGGACATCGGTGAGGTCGACGGCCCGGTCGGTGAACGCCGCGAGCGAGGTGCCCGTGATCAGTGCCCCGGCCGCCGGGCTGAGCATGGACCCGACCGCCCAGCCCTCGCCGGTGAGGGTGACCGTGGACAGTCCGTGTTCGACACCGTAGAAGCGCGCGTAATCGTGCGCAACCACCAGTTGGCAGACCGGATAGCGCAGCACCCGCTGGGGTGCCTCCCGCCCGGCCGGCACCGACCACACGGGAATCCAGTACCGCTGCATCAGATCCGTGAGGTCGGAAGCGGCGGGATAACGGTGGATGGTGTGCGAGGCGTCGTGCGGATCCTTCAGGTGGGCACGTTCGATGTCGTCGCGACCGCCGACACGGTCGGTGTCGTCGCGACCGCCGACACGGTCGGTGTCGTCGTGACCGCCGAGGGGGTCGCCGCCGTCGGGTTTCATCAATACCTCACGCTCGCCGGTCGTCAGTATCGAGTCATGAATACAACAGCACTGCGACACGCAGAGGCCGACAAGCCGCTCACCGACGTGATCTCGTCGCTCCGCGGCACCGACTGGGATGCGCAGTCGCCGTGTGAGGGGTGGACGGCGCGCGACGTCCTGGCCCACGTCATCGACACGCAGCGGGACTTCTTCGCCGGACGCGGCGTCGAGATGGGGGAGCGGCCCGAGACCGACCGTCCTGTCGAGGCGTGGAGGACGCACACGGCACGGATCGCCGAGATCCTCGCGGACGACTCGTTCGTCTCGACGACATACGACGGATACTTCGGGCCGACCACGGTGGGTGCGACCTTCGAACAGTTCTACCTCTGGGACATGCTCGTGCATCGCTGGGACATCGCACGCAGCGCGGGGGTCGATGTGACCTTCTCGGACGCCGAACTCGACCGGATGGAGGCCGGCGCCGACAGTTTCGGCGACGCGCTCTACATGGACGGTGTCTGTGCTCCGGCGGTGCCGGTTCCCGAGGACGCAGACCGCACGGCCCGGATCCTCGCGAAGATGGGACGTCGCACGGCCGCGTCGATCGGTTAGGCCGCGTTATCGTCGGTCGTATGAGCGAAACGATCCGCGTCGCGGACTACGTGCGCGAAGCGATCGCGGCCGGACGGCCGGTCGTGGCGCTCGAATCGACGATCTTCACACACGGCCTCACCCGGCCACGCAACGTCGAGGTCGCCCTCGAGGCCGAGAAATGTCTGCGCGATTCCGGGGTGCTGCCCGCGACCATCGGGGTTGTCGACGGCACGCCGACGGTCGGTTTGTCGGAACAGCAGATCCGCATGCTCGGTGCCGAGGACGTCCCGGTCGTCAAGCTTGGTATCCGCGACCTGCCGGTCGCGGCGGCGAAGGGATTGCACGGGGGAACCACGGTGTCGGCGACGGCGCTGCTCGCGCATCGCGCCGGGATCGACGTATTCGCCACCGGCGGCCTGGGCGGCGTGCATCGGGGGGCTTCGTCGACCTTCGACGAGAGCGCGGATCTCGTTGCGCTGGCGACACTTCCGATCCTTGTGGTGAGCGGCGGCGTCAAATCCGTCCTCGACATCCCTGCCACACTCGAACGGCTCGAGACGCTCGGGGTGGTCGTGGTCGGCTATCGGACCACGCGTTTTCCCGGATTCTATGTGCGCGACAGCGGCTGCGATGTCGACGAGGTGGAGTCGGCGGAGCAGGCCGCGGCGGTGGCGCGGGCGCGGGACGGGCTGGGTCTGCGGGCGGCGGTACTCGTCGGGAATCCGGTGGCTGCCGAGGCTCAGATCGATCCGGAACTGCACGATCGCGTGCTCGCCGAGGCCGAACACGCCGCAGCCGAGGCCGGGACACGCGGCAAGGCGATCACCCCGTTCCTGCTCGAACACATGCACCGGGCCACCGAGGGGCGCTCGCTCGAGACGAATGTCGCGGTCTATCGCGGGAACGTCGCGGTCGCCGCGGAGATCGCGCACGCGCTGGCGTCCTGATTCTTCATTGCAGGCCGACGGCCTGATTTCTCACTGTAGGAGGAAGGCGGCGGTGGACGACGGCAGGGGAGTGCCGCGCCGGCGGTAGATCTCGGCGGGCCGGCCCGTGCCCTCCCTGTGCAGTTCGCCGGTGGGCTCTAGGCCGTGCAGCAGGTGCCGGCGGAAGGTGTCCTTGGGATAGCTGCGGGCATAGACGGTCTCGTACAGCAGCCGCAGGTCGAGCACGGTGAACTGCTCGCCGAGGAAGTTGCCGGGGTCGACCTCGGCGGAGTACCTGCGTCGCAGGTCGGCGATGGCCAGGTCGACGATCTCGGCATGGTCGAAGGCGAGGTCGGAGGTCTCGGTGGTCGGCACGAGATACGCCTCGGCGGGGATCTCGGCGACCGGCACCGCGGCGCCGTGGGCCATCGACAGCACCCACCCGCGGTCGTCGCGCTCGGGATCGTCGAGCATGGCCAGCTGGTGGAAGTCGACACCCGTGAGTCCGGCCTTGTCGCGCAGGGCGCGTTCGGCGGCCTCGGCGAGTCGCTCACCGGGGTGCAGGAAGGTGCCCGGCAGGGCGAAGGTGCCGTCGGGACGTTCGACGACCAGTACCTTCAGTACTTCGTCGATGGTGAGGACGGCGACGTCCACGGCCACCGAGGGGCGCGGGTAGTCGGTGAGCGACCTGCCGGTCGAGTCGGTCGGTGTGCCCATGATGGACATTCAATCATTGATGCGCTAACGTTAGCGCAAACGTGATCGAATAGAGGGGTTCATGGAAACAACCGCAGCACAGAACGACCGGGCAGCCGGAGTCCTGCTCGCCACCGCAGCAGGCGACGCACTCGGGGCCGGATACGAATTCACGTATCCGACGGACACCACGCCCATCGACATGATCGGCGGCGGACTCGGGCCGTTCGCGCCCGGTGAGTGGACCGACGACACCTCCATGGCCCTCGCGATCGCCGAGGTCTCGGCGACCGGCGTCGACATCGGTGAGGGCGCCGGACTCGACGCGGTCGCGGCGCAGTTCCTCCGCTGGTACGCCACGAACCCCAAGGACATCGGCAACCAGACGCGTGCCGTCCTGCGCGAGGCGGGCCCCACCGCCGTCACCATGACGGCGCGCGCCCGCAGCCTCCCCGGACGCACCGGTGGCAACGGATCGCTCATGCGCACCGCACCCGTCGGGCTCGCCTACCTCGACGACGCCGAGCGGTGCCTGTCCACGGCGCATGCGATCAGCAGCCTCACCCACGCGGACGAGCAGGCATCCGAGGCATGCCGACTGTGGTCGTTCGCGATCCGTCACGCCGTCCTCCACGGCACCTTCGACGGGGTGCGGGTCGCCCTGTCCTGCCTGTCCCAGCCCGTCGCACAGCGGTGGACGGCGCTGCTGGACGAGGCGGAGACCGCGCCGAGTCCGCGCGTGTTCGACAACAACGGCTGGGTCGTCCACGCCCTGCAGGCGGCGTGGTGGGCGATCACGCACGCCCGCACCGACGGCCCCGGACACCTGCCGGAGGCGCTCGAACTGGCCGTGCGCGCAGGCAACGACACCGACACGGTCGCCGCCATCGCGGGCGGACTGCTCGGCGCCCGGTGGGGTGCGTCCGCGGTGCCGGAACGGTGGCGTCGCATGCTGCACGGATGGCCCGGTTACCGCGCGGACGACCTCGAGCGCCTCGGGCTGCTCACCGCGCGGAAGGGCTCCGGGGCAGGCGGGGATGTACTACGGGTCGTCCAGAGCTGAGACTCCCCGAGATCCGCCGGATGTCTCCACTCGCGGTTGTGATGCGGTAGACACGACCCGTCCGACGGATACTCGAGGAGGGATCGCACGTGGCTTCCATCGCACTTCCACGCATCATGCGCGTCGGCGGGGGCGCCGTCGAGGAGATCGGTGAGGTAGTCGCCGGACTCGGACTCGCCCGGCCCCTGGTGGTGACCGACAAGTTCCTGGTCGGCACCGGTGCGGTGGATCGGATGGTCGCGCAGCTCGAGGCCGCCGGACTGCGGCCGGCCGTCTTCGCCGAGACCGTTCCCGACCCCACCACCGCCTCGCTCGACGCGGGTGCCGGAGCGGTCGCCGAGCACGACGCCGACTGTGTGATCGGGTTCGGTGGAGGAAGCCCGATGGACACGGCCAAGGCCCTCGGCCTGCTCGCCCGGAAGGGCGGTCACATGCGCGACTACAAGGTGCCGCGCGACAACATCGGCCCGGCGCTACCGGTGATCGCCGTGCCGACCACGGCGGGAAGCGGCTCGGAGGCAACCCAGTTCACGATCATCAGCGACAGCGAGTCCGACGAGAAGATGCTGTGCACGGGCCAGGCCTTCCTGCCGGTCGCTGCGATCGTCGACTATCGGCTCACCATGACGATGCCCCCGCGCCTGACGGCGGACACCGGCGTGGATGCACTCACCCATGCCATCGAGGCCTATGTCAGCAGGAAGGCGAACCCGTTCTCCGACAGCCTCGCGCTCGTCGCGATCGACACCATCGGACAGGTACTGCGGCGCGTCTACGCGGACGGGCAGGACGCCGAGGCGCGCGAGCGGATGATGCTGGCCGCCACGCAGGCGGGCATCGCCTTCTCCAACTCCAGCGTCGCGCTCGTGCACGGCATGAGCCGTCCGATCGGGGCGCACTTCCATGTTGCGCACGGACTGTCGAACGCGATGCTGTTCCCGGCGGTCACCGAGTTCTCGGTGGATGCCGCCGAGTCCCGCTATGCCGACTGCGCCCGCGCGCTCGGCGCGGCCTCGACGGACGCCTCGGATGCGACCGCCGCCGCAGACCTGGTCGTCGCGCTGAAGGAACTGTGCCGCGACGTGGAGGTGCCGACACCGAAGTCGTACGGCATCGACAAGCAGACCTGGGACGAGAGGCTCCCGGTCATGGCCGAGCAGGCGCTGGCGTCGGGATCCCCGAACAACAACCCGAGGATCCCGACGGCCGAGGAGATCTGCGATCTCTACGGGCGGATCTACGCCTGAGGCCGACTCATTCGGGAGCCTGATCGTCGGGCTCGACCTTCTCCGTCCTCACCCGGTCCGCGACGTTGCCGGGCGCACCCTCCTCCTCGCGTTCCTTCTCGACCTTCTGCTCGAGCTTGTCGACGAGATGCTTGATCTTCTGCCCGGTGAGGTCGTCGTTGTCCTCTGGGCGGCCCGAACCGTGCTTGGGGGCGTTGTCCATCGACGTCCGTCCTTCGTTCGTAGGGTGCAGGGGAGCGGTACCCGAGCGCCGGAACGGTCAAACGGGCAACGGTTCTGCTCACACCGATCACCACCGGCAAGCTCGATGAGACCGTTCCCGCCGCCTAGCTCATCCCGCCCGCTCGGCTGCGGCGGCGATGTCGGCGAGGTCCTGTTCGAGGGCCTTGCGGGTCGCGCGTTTCGCGAGCGGCGCGAACACGGTCATCGCAAGCTGAGCGAAGGCGCCGAGGGGTCCGCTCTCGCCGGAGAACTCCACGGACAGATCCGTGCCGCCCGCCGAGGGGGTCAGATCGAAGACGGTCCGGTAGCGGGCGCCGCGGGATTCGGCGACGACGACGGTGCGCCGCTCCGGATCCGCCTCGGCGACCTGCATCTCCTCGGTCGCCGACTGCCCGAACATCACGCGGGTCTCCCGCCACCGTGTGCCCACCTCGTAGCCGGTGCCGTCCAGTCGTTCCACGGCCTTCACCGCACGCAGGGTGGTGGGCGCCTCGTCCAGCGCGGTGAGCACCCGCCACACCGCGGATGGTGGTGCGGCGATGTTGCGCGAGACCTCGATGCGTTGTTCCACTTCTCTCCTCGTGATCGTTCGGGTCAGAGCGGGAGCTCGGTCTCCTGCAGCCCGGGCGGAACACCGCGGCGCCGGAACCATTCGACACCGAAGGCGGCCCGCAGGTGTTCCTCGGGCATGTTCAGCATCGGCCCGAAGTCTCCGATCTGCGACTCATAGCCGATCATGGCAGCGCGTTTGGCGGCCAGCGCCGTCGACACGTCCACCGCGGTGGTCAGTTCCGATTCCGGTAGGCCGAACGTCTCGAGGTCCGGTGGGCGCACGTCGTCGGGGGTGTCCGGCAGCGCCGAGAGCAGCCGCATCAGGTGGTCCCGGTTGCTCGATGCCTCGTAGACGGCGTCGTGTCCGGTGATCCGTTCGGCATGGATCCCGGCCCGGTGGACCTGGACGTGATCGGGATGACCGTAGCCGCCGTGCGCGTCGTAGATCGTGACGACATCGGCGCGTTCCTGCTCGATCACGGCGGCCAGCCTGGCTCCCACCTTGCTCGGATCGGCGTTGGTGAAGGCATTCGGGTCGTGGTTGCCGGCGGTGCCGGCCATCCCCGAATCGCCGTATCCGAAGGGCACCACCCGCGCCGCACCCAGCGCCCGGGCCGATTCCTCGAGTTCCTTCGTGCGGCGGGCGGCGAGGGATTCGCCGGGCGCGAGCAGCCCGTCGGGATATTCGCCGCGGGCACCGTCGGTGGCGACGACGAGGACGACGCGATGCCCGGCGTCGGCGGCTCGGCGCATCACGCCACCGGTGAGGAACACCTCGTCGTCGGGGTGTGCGTGAAAGCACAGCAGAACGCTCATGGCGTTCATGCTGACACGCTGCTCGTGCGGTGCAGCGGTCAGTCCGACTCGCCGTAGCGGGCCGCGAGATTCTCGGGCATCGGTTCGTGCCGCAGATACTGGCGGGCGAAATCGGCGGTGCCCTGCGTGATGGCCCGCAGTTCCACCGGATAGCGGCCGAGTTCGAGCTCGGGAACCTCCGCGCGCAACAGGGCGACACCCGGCTCGGGGGATTCGGTGCCGAGCACCCGTCCGCGTCGGGCCGACAGATCGCCGAGGACCGCGCCGAGATACTCCTCCGGCACGATCACCCGCACGGCAGCGACCGGTTCGAGTACGCGAACGGTGCTGTGTGAGGCCGCATCCCGCAGGGCCAGCCCGGCGGCGGCCTGGAAGGCCGCGTCGGACGAATCCACCGAGTGGGCCTTGCCGTCGACCAGGGTGACCTGCACGTCGACGAGCGGATATCCCGTCGTCACGCCCTTCTCGGCCTGCGCGTACACGCCCTTCTCCACGGACGGGATGAACTGGCGCGGAACCGCACCGCCCACCACCTTCTCGGCGAACACCACCCCGCTGCCCACCGGCAGTGGTTCGACCTCGACGTCGACGACCGCGTACTGACCGTGCCCGCCGGATTGTTTGACGAGCCTGCCGTGGCCTTTCGCGGGGCCGGCGAAGGTCTCCTCGAGCGGCACCCGATGCTCGACCGTGTCGACCTGGACACCGTGCCGGGTGCGCAACCGTTCGAGGACCAGTTCGGCGTGCGCTTCACCCGTGCACCACAGCACGAGCTGATGGGTCTCGGGATTCTGCTCGACGCGCAGCGCGGGATCCTCGGAGGCGAGGCGCGACAGGGCCTGGGACAGCTTGTCGTCGTCGGTGCGGGTGTGTGCCTCGATCGCGACGGGGAGCAGGGGAGTCGGGGTGGGCCACCGGTCGAGCGGGACCGGATGGTCGGGGTCGTACAGGACGTCACCGGGTTGTGCCGTCGCGAGCTTCCCGACGGAGGCGATGTCTCCCGCCACGGCTTCACCGACCGGGCGCTGTTGCTTGCCGAACGGGCTCGTCAGGGCGGGAATGCGTTCGCGGCTGTCGCGGTCGCCGTCGGCCAGCGCGACGATCGTGTCGGGTCGCAGCGTGCCGGAGTACACGCGCACCAGGCTGATCCGCCCGACATAGGAGTCGCCGGCCACGCGCACGACCTGCGCGGCGAGCGGACCGTCCGGATCGCACGGCGGTGCACCACGACCGCGCTGCGTCGGTGCGGGGAATCCGGTGGTGATCAATTCGAGCAGTTCGACGGCACCGATTCCCGTCTCGTCGGCGGGAACGGCCGGGTGCAGGGTGCACGCCAGGATCTCGCGGGTGAGTCCTTCCTGCAGGGAGGCCGTGTCGAGTTGCTCGCCGGCGATGAACCGCTCCATGAGCGTGTCGTCCTGGCCGGAGATGGCCTCCACGAGGCTCTCGCGCGCTTCGGTGGACACCGGGCACGGACCGGGTTCGCCGTAGCTGCGGCCCGTCAGCAGACCCATCGACCCGATCGGGCGGTCGCCGTCGTAGACGGGATAGAACATGGCCCTCAGGGTGTCCGGTCCCAATCCGAAGGCGACGTGACAGTCGGTGAGCATGTCGTCGAAGCTGTGCCGGGCGACATCGAGTTTGTTCACCACGATCGCGCGGGGGATCGCCTCGTCGTCGCATTCGCGCCAGAGCGCGCGGGTCGCTGCGCTGATGGGATCGGTGGCGGAGACGACGAAGATCGCCGCGTCGGCCGCGTGCAGGGCTGCGCGGACCTCGGCGTCGAAGTCGGGGTGTCCCGGCGTGTCGATCAGGTTGATCTTGATGTCGTTCCATTCGAGGGGGACGACGGACAGCTGCACCGACCTGCGGTGGCGCTGCTCGATCCCCTCGTAGTCGGACACCGTGGTGCCCTCTGCCACGCGCCCGGCGCGCCCGACGGCGCCCGCTGCGACGGCGAGGGATTCGGTGAGGGTGGTTTTCCCGGAGCCGCTGCACCCCACCAGGGCAACGTTGCGGATCCGGTCGGGACTGTCGGCGGTCGGTGCCTGCCGGCTGCGTGCTGCGGAGCGATCGGGCATCGAGCTACTCCCTCGTGTGACCTGCAGCACAGTCTAAGGCATTCCGATGGTGCCTCCGGGGAGGTTCGCAACACGCGCTCGGGGCTCGCAACGCCACCGGTGACCGATGGTGTTGCGAGCCTCGCGGCGGCGGTGCGTACCCCCGGCCTGCTCAGTACACGTCGCGCACGTACCGCTTCTCGCGCTTGAGGGTGGTGACGTACTCGGCGGCCTGCTCGTCGTTCATGCCGCCGTGCTCGGCGACGATCTCGTGCAGCGCACGGTCGACGTCCTTCGCCATCCGCGACGCGTCGCCGCAGATGTAGAAGTGTCCACCCTCCTCGAGCCACGCGAACAGTTCCGCGCCGTGCTCCTTCATGCGGGTCTGCACGTAGATCTTCTCGGCCTGATCGCGGGAGAACGCCAGGTCCAGGCGCGTGAGCACACCCGAGTCGGCGAACTCGGCCAACTCCTGTTCGTAGATGTAGTCGCAGCCGCGCTTCTGGTCGCCGAAGAACAGCCAGTTCTTCCCCGTCGCACCCCGTGCGCGACGTTCCTGCAGGAAGCCGCGGAAGGGTGCGATGCCGGTGCCCGGACCGACCATGATCATCGGTGCGGTGTCGTCGGCGGGCACGCGGAAGGCCTTGTTCTTCGACACGAAGATGCCGACCTTGCCTTCACCGACACGATCGGCGAGGAAGGTCGAACACACGCCGCGACGCTCGCGGCCGTCGGTGCCGTAGCGCACCGCCGCGACCGTGAGGTGCACCGAACCGTCGCACGCGTTCGGGCTCGACGAGATCGAGTACGCCCGGTGCTGCAGCGGACGCAGCAGCGCCAGGAACTGCTCGGCCGACAGTTCGGGCGCGGGATCGAGCAGGAGCACGTCGAGAATGTCGCGGCCCCACAACCATTCGTCGAGCGCGGCCTTGTCGCTGTGCCGCAGCACATAGGTGAGTTCCTCGTTACCCGTGTGTTTCTCGATCTCCTCGAGGAGATCGACGGACGGAGCGGTGATCTCGTAGTTGTAGGTGAGGAGGTGCTCGAGCGTGTCGTCGTGACTCTCGGGGACGGTCGCGCCGTCGAGACCGAGCCGACCGAGGATCGCGTGCACGAGTTCGGTGTCGTTGACGGGCACCACGTTCAGCGCGTCGCCCGCTTCGTATTCGAGACCGGAATCGGCGAGCGCGAACTCGTAGTGCCGAATCTCCTTGGCCGAGTCCTCCCCGGACAGGAGCACGTTCGACGTCAGCACCGCCGGATAGGGATTCTTGCGGGTCCACTGCGGCTTCGCCCGGGCCGGTGCCGCCGGTGCCGCGGGAGCGGGAGCACCATCGCCCACGATGCCCTCGACGGCCGCGACGAGCGGCAGCGTCTCCGCGATCCACGTCGCGGCGAGCTCCTCGAACTCGACGTCGCAGTCCACCCGCGGCACGATGCGCTGCGCACCGAGCTGCTCGAGACGCATGTCGATGAGCTTGCCGGCCTGGCAGAACCCGTCGTACCCCGTGTCACCGAGAGCGAGCACCGCGAAGTTCATGCCGTCGAGGCGCGGCGCGCTCTCGGCCGACAGCGCATCCCAGAACAGCTCGGCGTTGTCGGGCATCTCGCCCTCGCCGTAGGTGGATGTGACGATCAGGACCTGGCCCAGACCGGCGAACCGGTCGAGGTCCATGTCGTCGAGAGCGCACACGACGGGCGCGAAGCCCTGGGTGCGCGCTGCAGCCGCGGCGTCCTCGGCGACGGCTTCGGCATTGCCGGTCTGCGAGCCGTAGAGCACGTGCAGAGCAGGCGCCGAGCCGACGGTCCCGGCATCGGCGGCGGGACCACCGGAGAACAGGCGGGTCTGCATCCCGGCGACGAAGCCGGAGAGCCACGACCGCTGATCGGCGGTGAACGGAGCGTCGAGGGGAATGAACGGGCCGGTGGTGGTCACGCGGAGACTCCCATCGTGGAGGTGAGGACGTTCGGGACGGCGTTGCGTGCGAACAGTTCCTCGTAACCGGGCAGGCGACCTGCGGCGTCGAGATTCTTGCGGCTCTGCAAGAGGATCCAGCCGTAGGTACCCGGCGCATCGACCGAGCGGACGTTGCGCAGGTCCAGGGCCTGCTTGTAGTCGTTCAGGCGCTTGTCGGCGACCAGCGCCGCGAGCTGCTCGTCGGTGTGATCGGCGATCGCCGCGAGGGCGTAGCGCTTGAGCTTCGCGACGAGGAAGAAGTCCTCGGTGAGCAGCAGATTGCGTGCGGCCTTCTGCACCGCCGGGTCGGCGACGTCGGTGGCGCCGGGCACCTTCTGCAGCGCCATCTCCTGCGCGGCGGCAAGCACCGTGTAGTTGTTGAGCAGCGCGTACATGGCCTCGGTGTCGGTCGCGTCCGGGGTGACACCACCGGCGACGGGAACACCCGAGCGGTAGTTCTCCTTGAACTTGCGCACCTGGTGCGCGACCAGCGCCGTGGCGACCTCGGCAGCGAGGTCCTTGCGCGACGCTGCGGCGAGGATCTCGTCGAGGTCCTGGTACTGCAGCAGCGCGCGCGGCATGCCGTACGCGAACCGGTGCTGCTCGACCTGCCAGTTGTCGATCAGGAAGCGGGCCTTCACAGAGCCGGTCGCCTCGACGTGCAGGTGCAGCAGCTGCAGCACCGCGGCGTTGTGGATCGCGGCCTGCGGGTCGTCGCCGGTGATCGACCCGAGGACGATCGAGTCGGCGCTGGCCTTGCGGGGGAGCAGGCCCTCGGGGTCGTACTGGTAGACGAACCCGCCCGACATGCCGTTGCCGAAGCCCTTGCCGAACTCGCCGATGTTGAGCACCGCGCCGTTGGTCATGTACTCGCAGGCGAACTCGCCGACACCCTCGACGACGGCGGTGGCACCGGAGTTGCGCACCGCGAAGCGGTCGCCGGCCTCGCCCTCGACGAACAGGCGACCACCGGTCGCACCGAAGAGCGCGAAGTTGCCGATGAGCACGTTGCCACCGCGATCGTCGCTGCCGCCACCCGGTGAACGCAGCACGATCTGCCCACCGCACTGGCCCTTGCCGACGCCGTCGTTGGCGGTACCGGTGTGCTCGATGCGCATGCCGTCGTTGCAGAACGCCCCGAAGGACAGGCCCGCCGAACCGGAGGTGGTGATGGTGACGGTGCCGTCGCGCAACCAGCGGCGTCCGCGCTCGTCGTCGAGCACGGCCGGCAGGACGCCGAGATCCTCGTGGTTGAGCATGCGCTCGATGTCGATCGCGAGCTGCGCACCGACGCTCTTGTTGTTGTTCGTCAGCTGCACGCCGTCGCCGAGCGCGACGGTGAGCTCCATCCCATCGACGAGGGCCTCGCGCAGCCGGGCCACCCACGCCTCGTCGAGCGAGTAGTCCTTCTCCATGTAGACCGGGTTGTCGATGTGCACCTCGGGCAGCACCGCGAGCATCGCCCGCAGGTCCAGCCGGCCCACGCTCGACGGGTGGTCGAGCAGGTGCAGCAGGTCGGCGCGGCCACGCGCGTCGCGCAGCGACCGCAGACCCAGGCGGGCGAGCAGCTCGCGGGTCTCGTGCGCGACGTTGAGCAGGTACTGGGCCATCGCCCGCGGATCACCGTTGAACACTTCGGGATTCGTGGTCAGACCTGCCGGGCACTTGACGTTGCAGTTCTTCGCCATGACGCAACCGAGCATCATCAGCGCCGTGGTGCCGAACTCGAAGCTGTCGGCGCCGAGCAGCGCGGAGACGATGACGTCCGACGCCGTCTGGTGCGCACCCGAGCACCGCAGCACGACCTTGTCGCGCAGACCGTTGGCCGTGAGGGCCTGGTGGACCTCGGCCACACCGATCTCCGCGGACCGGCCCGCGTACTTCAGCGAGGTCACCGAGGCGGCGCCCGTGCCGCCGGTGTTGCCGGCGACGTTGATGACGTCGGCGCCCGCCTTGGCGACACCCACAGCGATCGTGCCGATGCCCTCCGAGGAGACGAGCTTGACGATCACCCGCACCCGCGCCGCCTTGGCGTCGTGGATGAGCTGGGCGAGGTCCTCGATCGAGTAGGTGTCGTGGTGCGGCGGCGGCGAGACCAGCTCGACGCCCGGGGTCGCACCGCGCGCCGCGGCGATCTCCACCGTGACCTTCTTGGCGGGTAGCTGGCCGCCCTCACCGGGCTTCGCGCCCTGCGCGATCTTGATCTCGATCTCCTCGAGCATCGGATCGGCGAGGTAACCGGCCCATACACCGAAGCGTCCGGACGCGAACTGCTTGATGCGCGACCCGCGGATGGTGCCGTAGCGGGAGATGTGCTCGCCGCCCTCACCGCAGTTCGACATGCCGCCGACCATGTTGGTGCCGTGGGCGACGGCTTCGTGGGCGTTGGAGTTGAGCGCGCCGTGGCTCATCGCGCCCGACGCGAGCGCCGGGGTGATCTCGTGCGCCGGCTGCACCCGGTCGAGTCGCACGCTCAGCGGGGCCTGACGGACCTGCTCGAGATAGCGCGCGGCATCACCGATCGCGTGCACGGTCAGGGTGTCGCCGTAGCAGCGGTGCGAGACGATGCCGTCACCGAAGCGGGCGACGAGCGAGGCCGCGAGCGCATCGGGGCGACGGTGGTCGTCGGCGAGCGGACCGGTCAGACGCAGGACGAACTCGCTCTCACCGACCCGCGCGGCGGAGATTCCGCGCACGAGCATCGAGTTGTTGCCGAACCGCGCGAAGCGGCCCATCTCCTTGGTGAAGTCCTCGGCGGTGACGGCGAAAGTGACGTCGGCGGGCAAGGCGAGCACGTCGCGCAGCGCCGCGGGACGCTGTGTGCGCTCGTCGGCCATCGTGCGAGCGAACGCGCGGTAGCCCGGGGTGATCTCGAAGGCATCGATCTCGGCGGGTGTCAGGGCCCGGAAACCGCCGTAGCGGTACGACGTGTCGTCGAGACCGTGCGCGTCGGAGAGCCGGTGCAGCGGCAGCAGACGCAGCGCGTCTGTCAGGTCCGGCTCGGCCTCCTTCTCGACGGGCAGCGCGAAGGGTTCCTCGGTCATGTCCACGAAGCCGCGTACGGCGGTCGTGCCGAACGAGTGACCGGCGCCCTCGGCGCGCTCCTTGAACAGACCCAGCAGTGGGACGTCCTTCTCGGTCTCGACTGTGAGGGCGCGACGGTGCCAGTCGGCGACGGCCTGCGCGAGGGTGGTGAAACCGACACCGCCGACCGGGGACTTGACGTTCGGGAACCAGCGCGCGAGCACCTCGTCACTCGTGTCGAGATAGCTCGGCTCGAAGAACTCACCGCCGATGTACGACTCGACGGTGCACAGGCCGACGCGTCCCATCGTCTTCATGAGCGACTTCTCGGCCGCCTTGCGGAACTTCAGGAACGCGGCGTCGGCATCGTCGCCGAACTTCTCCTCGGCGCGCATCTGCACCGTGAGCGGATACACCGCAGCGGCACCGAAACCGAGGGTCGCGGCGATGTGATGCGACGAGAACAACTGTCCGGACTCGACGATGACGGACACGCGCAGACGCAATCCCTCGTCGATCAGGCGCTGGTTGACCGCGGCGACGGTGAGCACCATCGGCAGTCCGGCGCGGTCGGTGGAGACGTGGCGGTCGGTGAGCACGGCGATGCCACCGGATTCGCGGGCGAAATCGGCAATGGCCTCGGCCGTACCGTCGATCGCGGCGGCGAGCGCGGCCGCGTTCGCCTTGGCGTCGTCGAAGACGGGGGAGTACAGCATCTCGAAACGCCGCACCGGGGTGTCGGACTGCTCGCGGATACGCAGCATGTCGAGGTGCGTGAGGATCGGGGTGGGCACCACGATCTGGGTCGCGGACGAGACGGGAGCACCGCTACCGGGGCGAGCACCGAGCGCGACGCGCAGGGTCATGCCGTCCGCTTCGCGGATCGAGTCCAGCGACGGGTTGGTGACCTGGGCGAAGCGCTGCGAGAAGTACTTGGCCACACCGCCTTCCTGATCCGACAGCGCGTTGATGGCGTTGCCGTAACCCATCGCGGAGATGCGCTCCTGACCCGACGCGAGCATCGGGTCGAGCATGAACCGGAAGGATTCCTGGTTGATGCTGTAGGACACGTAGCGCTGGTAACGCTCGAGATCGCCGTTGTAGCGCAGCGGGGAACCGGCCTTCTCGGCGGGAACCTCGGGCAGGGCATCGAGATTGCGGCGGGCCTCGTCGACGAGCGACGCGTAATTCTGCCGGGCAGCAAGAAGTTCGAGCGCCTCATCAGCTCCGTAGGAGCGGCGCGTGCGGTGATCGAAGTACAGCATGCCACCGGCCTCGATGCGGCCGCGACGCAGCACGGTCTCGGGCGCGAAGTCGAACTGGCCGGCCTCGGAGGTGACGGCGAGGTACTCTTCGGTCTCCACGGTGCGCAGCGGACGCAGGCCGAGGCGGTCGAGGCGCGCGCCGACGACGGTGCCGTTGCCGAAGACCAGCGCCGCGGGGCCGTCGTTCTTCTCCTCGTACAGGGAGAAGAACTCGAGCATCGCGCGGACCTGTGGCGACAGCTCGGTGTCGTTCTCCCAGGCAGGCGGCATCATCTGCACGACGGCGGTGACGAGGTCGAGTTCGTTGTGGGCGATACGCGAGGCCAGGGTCTGGTCGAAGCGGCAGCTGTCGGACTGTCCCGGCGGGCGAATGATGTCACGGCCCATCGCGCGGGCGAGGGCGCCCTCGAACAGCCGGTTCTTGCGATCGGTGTTCAGCTCACCGTTGTGCGCTATGAGGCGGAACGGCTGCGCCATCGTCGGATGCGGATCGGTGTTCGTCGAGAACCGGGTGTGGAAGAACAGGGTGTGCACCGCGTGCCGCGGATCGGTGAGATCGCGGAAGTACGGGATGACCTCGTGAGAGTTCAAGCGGTTCTTGAGAACCTGCGTGCGCGCACTGAGCGAGAGCGGGTACAGCCCGCCCAGTTCCGGCTCGGTGTAGGCGCGGGCCTCGACCTCGAGGAGCACGCCGTGCAGCAGTCGGTCGAACTCGTCGGCGGAGTCGCACGCATCGGGCCGCGTGAAGATCCACTGACGGATCGGCAGCTGGTATTTCGTTGCGGCAGAACGCAACACGCTGTCGTCGACGGGGACGTCGCGCATCGTGAGCACGGTGACCCCGGCTCCGGCGAGTGCCGACGAGACGAGTTCCTCGGCATCGGCATGCGCCGCGGGATCGGTGGGGAGGAAGAAGTTTCCGACACCGAAGTGCCCTTCCTGCAATGGTTTTCCGGTGATCTGGGAGAAGAAGGCGACCGACAGGTCCACGTTGATGCCGGCTCCGTCGCCGACACCCTCGGCGGACATGCCACCGCGGTGCGGCACGACGCACAGGGCCTCGTGACCGCGGGTGAGCACGTCGTGGGTCTGCACGCCGTCCTTGCGGGTGATGAAACCGACACCACAACTGCTCTTGTCCAGCGTGCTGTCGTACAGGCCGGTGTCACTGGCGTGCGTCACGGACGTCCTCCTCGGTGCATCGAATTCGACGTCGACCGGCAGTGACGATGCGAAGAAGGGGAACGCGTGGGAAGGCGCAGCTCCTGAGGTGCATAGACGTGTGCCGGAGACGATGTGTGTGAATGCAGACGTCTTTGTCCGAATGCGCCGTGCGTTGCGACGGTGGAGCGCGCGAGCAGCAATGGCAAGTGTAGCGTACGTGTTAACTCCGGTGACGGCGGGATACATCACAACCCGCCGGGAGTAAACGCTGTATTGCGGGAGGGTCTTCGCTACGCTCGCGCCCAACGGCGTCGACAGGCCGGACTACGAGCAGGGAGAGCGATATGACCGACATTCTCGACCGCACGAAGATCTACATCGACGGGCAGTGGGTGGACTCCGACGGCGCCGGCCGCATCGAGGTCGTGAACCCGACGACCGAAGAGGTCGTCGCCGCGGTCGCCGAGGGTGCCGCCTCCGATGTCGATCGGGCGGTCGCCGCAGCGAAGGCGGCCTTCCCGGCCTGGTCCGCGCTCAGTGGTGCGTCGCGCGCCGCCTACCTGGAGAAGGTCTCCTCGCTGGCGAACGAGCGTGCCGACGAACTCACGAGCGTCGTCTCCCAGGACATGGGGATGCCCGCTCACTTCGCGCGTGCCATCCAGGTCGGGATGCCGCTGAAGAATATTGCCGCCTATGCGTCGCTGGCCGGAACGTACGACTTCGACGACCAGGAGATCGGCAACGCCCTGGTCGTACGCGAACCCATCGGGGTCGTCGGGGCGATCACCCCGTGGAACTACCCGCTGCACCAGGTGGTGCTCAAGGTGTTCGCCGCGCTCGCCGCTGGGTGCACCGTGGTGCTCAAGCCCACCGAGGTCGCGCCGCTGGTGACCTACGCGCTCGTCGACATCGTCGACGAGGCCGGCCTGCCGCCGGGCGTGTTCAACCTCGTCAGCGGTTACGGACCGGTCGTCGGCGAGGCCATCGCCGCACACCCCGACGTCGACATGGTGTCGTTCACGGGCTCGACGCGTGCCGGCAAGCGCGTCTCGGTCGTCGCTGCGGAGACGGTGAAGAAGGTCGCGCTCGAACTCGGCGGCAAGTCGGCCAACATCATCCTCGACGATGCCGACCTCACCGCCGCCGTCACCGAGGGTGTCGGCAAGTGCTTCCTCAACTCCGGCCAGACCTGCACCGCCCTGACCCGCATGCTCGTCCCCGCCGACCGTCTGCAGGAGGCCACCGCCGTCGCCGAGCAGGTCGCGCGGGCCTACACCCTCGGGCTGCCCGACGATCCGTCGTCGAAGCTGGGCCCGCTCGTCAGCGGCACGCAGCAGGCACGCGTGAAGGCGTACATCGACAAGGGCGTCGAGGAGGGGGCCGAACTGGTGCTCGATGGACGCGAAACCGAGTTCACCACCGGCTACTTCGTCGGCCCGACCGTGTTCACGAACGTCGCGCCGGAGATGACGATCGCCCGCGAGGAGATCTTCGGGCCGGTGCTGTCGATCATCGGATACCAGGACGAGGACGATGCGGTGCGCATTGCCAACGACAGCGAGTACGGCCTGTCCGGTGGGGTCTGGTCGGCCGACCCAGCGCGAGCGGAGGCCGTGGCCCGCCGTATGCGCACCGGTCAGGTCTACATCAACGGCGGCGCCTTCAACACCGACGCACCTTTCGGTGGTTACAAGCAGTCGGGTATCGGACGCGAGGCCGGTGTCTTCGGGCTCGAGGAGTTCCTGGAGATCAAAACGATCTTGCGCTGACGGCGGTGCCGTCGAATCTTGCGCTGACGGCGGTGCCGTCGAATCTTGCGCTGACGGCGGTGCCGTCGAATCTTGCGCTGACGGCGGTGCCGTATCGTTTCGTCGGACCGGTCAGTAGTAGACCGCGCCGGGTACGCCGCCGCCCACGGCGATCGCATCGCCGGTGATGCCGATGCTGCGCGGGCTCGCGAGGAACGCGACGACGTCGGCGACCTCGCTCGCGTCGATGAGGCGGTTCACGGAGTTCTTCGCGATCTGCTGTTCCAGTTCGGCTATCGGCGTGCCCGTCTCGGCGGACTCCTCGGCCAGTCGCGCCGCCAGCCGTTCGGTGCGGGTGCGGCCGGGGTGGACCACGGTGACGTTGATGCCGTGCGGGCCGAGTTCGTCGGCGAGGTTCTTCGTCACGGCTGCAACGCTGACGTTCCGGACCGTCTGGGCGATGGAGTTCGCGCTGCGCGCGCCGAGCCCACTGATGTTGATGATCCGGCCCCAGCCCTGCTCGATCAGGTAGGGGGCGACGGCGCGTGCGGTGCGCAGACAGCCGAGGACCTTGATCTCGACTTCGTTGCGCACGATGTCGTCGGTGGTCGCGGCGAAACTCGTCGGCTTGTCGGCGGTCCAGGGTGTGGCGGCGGAGTTGACGAGGATGTCGACGCCACCGAGTTCGGCGACGGCCCGCGCGACGAGTGCGTCGACCGAGGCCTGGTCGCTGGTGTCGGTGGGCACGGGAACGATTCGTCGCCCGGTCTCCTCCGAGAGGGTCTTCGCCGCGATGTCGAGATCGGCCGCGGTACGGGCCGCGATCACCACGTCGGCACCTTCGGTGGCCAGTGCCCGCGCGATGGCGTAGCCGATGCCGCGGCTACCGCCGGTGACGATGGCCCTCTTCGCAGTGAGTCCGAGATCCATGCTGCCCTTGTCCGTTCTTCGGGGATGTCCCGACGGTATGCCGACAGGGGAGCGGGCGGCCACATTTGCGACCGGCGTGATGCGAAGCGGTGGACGGCTACGGCGACGGCCCCCGCACCATGTGGTGCGGGGGCCGTCGGTGGTAGGTCTCAGGCCTTGCGGGTGCGGCCGAGGCGCAGCAGCGTCATCGCGAGCGTGCTGCCGTCGGTGCCGAGTTCGGCGAAGCGTCCCATGACGGCCATTTCCTCGGCCTGTGCTTCGCGGCTCGCGTCGGTGCCCTTCGCGGATGCTCCGGCGCGCTGAACGAGCTCCGAACGCCGCTTGATCACCGCGAGCAGCTGAGCGTCGAGCTCCTTGATCTGCTCGAACAGCTCCCCGAGCTCTGCCTCGGCCGACGAAGCTTCGCCGACGGACGCAAGGCCAGGCGAATCAAGCTGGACAGTCATGCAGACTCCTCCGGTCTCGTCTGAATCGTCACAGATTGTGTCGTGCTCACGCCTATAGGTGTTACCGACACGTAGGGAAAAATTCTCGCGAGATTCTCCCATGCGCGTCCTGTTCCTTCATAAACGGCCGTGACCTGGTTCAACACCCCGATGACCGAGGGGTATGTTAATTGTCACACCGACCGGTGCCAACTCGTGTGCCCGTCGGTGACGTCGCACCCGAAGGGTCCGCATCGGGTCCGCCGCTCGAGGTAGCGTTCCGGCCGACCGGCAGGGCCGAGGACGTCGGGGCTCCTCGGTACACCTGGAGGGGAGACCGATGCGACGACCTGTTGTCCCGTGGGGTGGGCGCGGCACGGAGGCTGCGACTTCCGGTGCCGAACCGACTTTCGGTGCCGAACCGACATCCCACATCGAACCGCCGAGCGAATGGCAGCACGGCACGCGCAATCTGCACGTGTACGCAGCGGCCGGTGTGGCGGTGCTCGTGGCGATTTTCGCCGCGGCCCGCGGAGCGAGCGCGTGGGGCACCGATTCGGTGGGCGCCGACCGCTTCTATTCGATCCTGGCGGTGCTGATGCTGCTGACGGCGGCCTTCGGCGCCACCTTCTGGTGGCCTGCCGGATCTGGGGCCCGGCGACCGTCGTCGTGGCCTCCGAGCCGCACACCGCGGTTCCGGTACGTCGAGACGGCCGATCGCGGCAGTACCGAGATCGCGGGCCGTCGCCCTGTCTTCGGTCTGCTGCTCGCGATGGTGCTGTGCGGGACGTTCCTCTCGCTCGGCGCAGCCGTGGAGATCGTGGTCGGGAACGAGGGTCTACCTCTCGTGGCGCTGGTGCTGGCGCTCGTCGCCGGGGTGTGTCTGGCCTTCCTCGTGGAGGTGGCACTCGGGCGCATCCGGGCCGGTTCGCTGGTTCTCGGGCCGGACGGGATCAGGCTGCGCGGCTGGTTCGTGGAGTCCTATCTGCCGTGGGTGTCGGTGCGGGGTCTTCGTGCGGTCGACCGGGGGTTCCCGGAAATCTGGATCGAGGGGCACGGGTCGGCGGCGTGGGCGCGTCGGCGCACGAGTCGGGTGTTCCCCTTCGAGCGCCTGCCGTCCGAGCCCCGGATCGAGGTGGACTCACGGCATCTGGCCGTCGATCCGGTGCAGTTGTACCGTTTCCTCGAGTTCTACGTGGAGCACCCTCGCCACCGCCGTGAACTGGGCACACCGGCGGCTGCGGAACGTCTCGCGGAGGGTCCTCCGTTCACCGTCGACGACGAGTGAAAATAACGCAGTCCGTATTGTAGAATGGCGTTTCCGTTCCCGTTCCTGCAACTCGTGTTCGGACCTTCGCAAGTGCGGCACTCGGTGCCGTAGCATCGAGTCAGACGCTTCGGGAGGACGCCTTCCCGAAGATCTGTGCGCTCGGCGGTGCCGGCGCGTGGACCCCAGGTGTTCGACCAGATTGGACGAGAAATGACCGCTCCGGAACGCATCGTCATCGTCGACGGCGCACGCACCCCCGTCGGCAGCTTCGGCGGCGCACTCAAGGACGTACCCGCGCACGAACTCGGCGCCACCGCGGTCCGCGAGGCGCTGCAGCGCGCGGGTGTCGCAGGTGAGGACATCGACGAGGTTGTCATGGGTTGCATCGGACAGGTAGGTGCCGACGCCTACAACGCCCGTCGCGTCACCCTCGCCGCCGGACTTCCCGTCTCCACCCCGGCCCTCACCGTCAACCGCCTGTGCGGCTCGGGTCTGCAGGCCGTGTGGTCCGCAGCCCAGGAGATCCGTTGGGGTGCCGCGGAGATCACCGTCGCCGGTGGCGACGAGAGCATGTCGCGCATGCCGTTCTACGACTTCGGTGCCCGCAACGGTTACAAGCTCGGCAACCGCGAGCTCGTCGACGGCACCGTCGGCATGCTCACCGATCCGTTCAGCGGACTGCACATGGGCGTCACGGCCGAGAACGTCGCCCGCGAGTACGGCGTCAGCCGCGAGCAGCAGGATGAGTTCGCCCTCGAATCGCAGCGCCGCGCCGCCACCGACGCTGCGAAGGCCGCCTTCGCCGAGGAGATCACCTCGGTCGAGATCGGTGGCCGCAAGCCCGTCACCGTCACCGAGGACGAGCACCCCAAGCCCGACACCACCCTCGAGGTGCTCGGCAAGCTGCGCTCGGCGTTCATCAAGGACGGCACCGTCACCGCCGGTAATGCCTCCGGGATCAACGACGGCGCTGCCGCGCTCGTCCTGGCCCGCGAGTCGGTCGCCCGTGAACGCGGTCTCGGTGCCTCTGTCGTGCTCGAGTCGGTCGTCACCTCGGCGATGGAGCCCGAGCTGATGGGCTACGCCCCGACCCTCGCCCTGGTGAAGCTGTTCGAGCAGAACGGCCTGACCCCGGCCGACATCGACACCGTCGAGCTCAACGAGGCCTTCGCCTCGCAGGCCGTGGCGGTGGCGCGCGACGCCAAGCTCGACCCGGAGAAGACCAACCCCTACGGCGGTGCCATCGCCCTGGGTCACCCGGTCGGCGCGACCGGCGCGATCCTGACGCTGCGCGTCGCCAAGGACCTGATCCGTCGCGATCTCGAACTCGGCGTCGTCACCATGTGCATCGGTGGCGGACAGGCACTCGCCGCGCTGCTGCGCCGCGTGTCCTGATCCGGGCAGGTTTCGAAGGACCGACAGTGGTGGGAGCGATACGTATCGCTCCCACCACTGTCATGTCTGCAGCTCGGTGAGCGGTCGGAGTTGCCGGACGCGCCCGTCCCAGTGCACGCGGGTCGTCACGGCCGCGCCGTCGGCGAGTCGCCGGACCTCGTAGACGTCGAGCTCGGGCACCTCCGGCACACAACCCCACAGTGCGTGCCCGGTCATGACGAAGTCGATATCCTGCCGTACGAGCAGACCCATGAGTTCACCGATCGTCGGGTCGTCGATCTTGGCGAACGCGTCGTCGAGCAGCACGAGCCGCAGTGCGGTGCCGGTGTCGGGTAGGCCCGAGAGATAGCCGTCCGCCGCCGCGAACAGCGCCACGTACGACACGAATCGGGTCTCACCCTGGGATATCTTGGCGCGCGCGGAGATCCGCCTCTCCCGGTCCGGTTCGGGGCCGAGGATGGTCACCTCGACCTCGTGCCAGCGCCGGTAGTCCAGTGCCTGCGACAGGTGCTGCGCGTAGCCGGCGGACGGATCGGCGGTGTGGGCGGATTCCACCCGGCGCCGCAGCACCCCGACCAGTTCGGACGCATCCTCGGGTGACCGCTCGGTGGCGGTGAGCAGCTGCGTCAGCCGCGCCGCGTCGGCGTCCTCGCCACCGGGGCGCCACTCGATCCTCACGCCGATCCCGTGCGTCGTGCGGCTGTCGGCGAGACTGTCGTTCATCGCGGCGATCACCTGTCGTGCCCGCTCGATCCGCCGGCGCAGTTCGTCGGCCACACCGCCGAGCACGAATCCCGTGAACACGTCGTGTTCGCGTTGCGACAGTGCCCGCCGGCCGTCCTCGACCTGCCGGGTCAGGGTGACTGAGAGACCCGCGGGCGTGGTGTCGTCACCCGCCCCGGCGATCCGGACGCGATGGGCGCCGTGCGTCACCGTGTGCTCGATGTCGAACCGGGCCGTGAGGTCGCGGTCGAACTGTTGCAGCGCGACGAGCATCGCGTTCTCGTCGACTCCCGTGCGTGGCGGCAACGTGGCCAGCAGGGTGCGGGCCACGGAGAGCACGTGATCCGGATCCTCGAGGTGGACGGGAGGCAGAACCGTCCGGGCAGAGGCGGAGTCCGACTCCGGATTCTCCTCGAGTGCGCCGCGTAGTTCGGGCAGCTGCAGGTGAGCGGCGAGCAGTTCGGCGGCCGCGGCGAGTTCGCGACGGTCGCGGTCGAGCCGTTCGCGTGCGGCAGCACATCGCTGCAGCACCTCGGCGACGGCACGGCCGAGATGGTCGCGATGGGCGACCGTGCGCCGGAACTGTTCGTCGGCGCGTGCCCGTTCGGCCTCCGAGTCACGCAGTTCCTGCGCCAGGTCGGCGGCGTCGACGTCGACAGCGGCGGTCTGGGCAGCGACCACCGCGGCCTTCGCGTGCCATTCGTAGCGGCACGATTCGGCGATCTCCTCCGAGTCGATCCGCTCGGCGGTGGCCTGCACGCACCGTTCGGCGGCATCCGTGAACCGGACGTGGGCAGCAAGGACGTCACCGAGATCGCGTGCCAGCTCGGTGCACAGTGTCTCTGCGGAGGCGCATCCGGCGACCAGCGCCTCGAGTTCCGGAACATCGCCGGGCACGCCGAAGTGCTCGCACGCTGTGCGGTGTGCGTCGAGCTCGGCGGTCCAGCGAGCACGCAGCGTCGTCGCCCGCTCGCGCAGTTCCACCGCGGTGTTCGCCGCGGACCGCACGTGCGCGTACGCGTGCCGACGTCGTTCGAGCGCGGCGCGCAGAGCGTGTGAGGTCGGCGCGGTCGACAGGTGTGCGTCGATCTCCGCCCGCCGGTGCGCCGCGTCGGGATAGTCGACGCGCAGCTGTTCCACCGCCAGGTCGATCCGGATGAGTTCGGCGCGGATCTCGTCGAGACGCACCCGACGTGCCGCGGTTGCGGCCTCCCGGGCAGGACTGCCGATGCTGCGCGGGGCCTCGGCGGTGTGGCGCCCGCGCAGAACTCCGTTGTGCCAGCGGCCGTCCCGTGAGACCGAGGCCACCGCGGTGGCGTCCTCGAATCCGATCGTGTTGAGGACCGCCTCGATCGCCGGGCGCGGTACGTCGGCCTCGGGGTCGGGACGCAGGACCGTCGACAGGGGCTGCGCCGGTGGTTCACCGCGCGGCGAGACGAGGACCTGGCCGCCGAGCGCACGCAAGCGGCCCTCGCCGTCGACCGTGGCGGTGAGGAAACCCGCGGAGAGCAACGCCGCCTCGATTCCGGCGCGATCGTCGTCCCCGAGGGTGTCGACGAACTCGACCGCCCGCCACAGTGGGACACCGTCGGTGCGCACGTGCCAGGGCGCCTGTTCCGGTCCCTCGCCGATCGCGTCGAGTGCCGCCTGTTCGCGGACGAGGTCCTCGCGCGCGGTCCGCGCCTCACGTTCGCGGCGCTCGCGCTCGGCCGGGGCGCCGGCGAGGTCGCTCAGGGCGGACCGAGCGGCGGTCGTGGGCAGCGAATCCAGCTCTGCGAGTGCCGAATCGAGGTCGATGTCCTCGGAGTCCGTGTCGCCGGTGTCGGTGGGGGACGAGTCGATCAGTGCGTCGAGTCGCGTGGACAGTCGGCGCATCAGGATGACCCGATCCCGATCGAGTTCCGGCAGCAGAGCCGTCGTGCGGTCGGCGGTGATCCACTCGCGCCACCGGTGCTGCAGACCGGCGGCGGCCGCACCGACACCGGCATCCGTCTCGGCGGCCTCGACGGCACGCTGCTCGGCGTCGCGGGCCGCGCGGTCGGCCGCCGCCGCGGCTTCCCGGACCGCATGCGCGGCGGCGTCGAGCCGACGCGCCTCGAGCAGTCGCCGACCCGCCTGGTCCCGCCGGCGACGGGTCGCCTCGGCGGCACGCAGGATCGCGCCCCGGACCTCGTCGACGTGCCCGGCGTCGAAGGAGACCGTCGCGACCACCGGCCGCACCACCTGCTCGGTGGTGTCGTCGATGCCGGTGCGCACGGGCTCGAGCACAGCGGGTGGACGGTCGGCGGAGAAGTGCAGCGTGGTCGGCGCGGTGTCGTGCGGAAGACCCACCGACAGCAGGTCGCGACCTACCGTCGCAAGCCGTCTCGCGGCACGCGTGACCGAGAAGGTCAGTTCGTCGAGGAGGCGGGCCGCGTGGTCGGTGTGGCGCCGTTCCTGCATGCGGCTGCGATCGGCGGCGGCGGTTGCGTGCTCGGCGGCGCGGCGGAGCGCATCGACGGCGAGCTGGCGCTGCGCGAGATCGTCCGCGGACCGGAACATCTCGTGGGTCTCGAGTCCGCGGATCGCGCGGTCGAGTTCGGCGACCTGGTCGCGGCGCTCCTTCAGGCGGGTGTCCGCGGCGGCGGCCTGCGCGTCGAGGTCGGCCGCCTCGGCTTCCGCGACGGTGAGTGCGCGTCGCGTCTCGACGACCCGCTGCGCGAGGTCGCGCGCGGTCTCGGCGCCGGCGCGCAGCAGATCCGCAGCGTACTGCCGGTACACCTCGTGGAACCGCAGCACGTGTGCGTGCGCCGCTTCGAGACGGACCTGTTCCTGACGGGTGTCACCGAGCAGGTCGAGGCGACCTCCCGCTTCGGCGAGCATGTTCTCCGTCAGCGGTGGCAGCGCATCCGACAGGATCTGAGGGAGGCGTCCCTCGTCGATGCGGTGGCCGACATCGGGTGAGCGCAGGGTGTGCAGCAGTTGCAACAAGCCGTCGTAGCGTTCGCGTCCCGTCTCCGCGTGCAGGCCGAACACCGACTTCCGCACGGTCTCGCGATGCCGCTCCGGATCACGGGTGAGGTTGTCGGCACCGACGAGTTCGGCGAGTCGCTCCCGCGAGAGCGGGATGCGGGCGTCATCGACGAGGTGCAACTCGGTGCCGACACGCAAAGGTGTCGTGAAGAAGTGCACGTCGCTGCGACGGGCGTCGGCGCGGTGCCGGACCTGCGCCCCGACGGTGAAATGTCCGCTGGGGCGCGCCAGTTCGAGCCAGAGATAGCCGACACGGTCGGTGGTGTCCGAGGCCCCGGTACGCATGAGTTCGTCGAGGTCGACCTTCGCGGCGCCCGTCGCGTCCATGCGCCTGCGGTCGGCGTCGAGCAGGAAGGGCAGCAACATCTCGAGGGCGCGGGACTTCCCCGATCCGTTGGTGCCGCGCAGGATCATCCGCCCACCGGACAGGACGAACTCGACGTCCAGGTAGTGCCACACGTTCACGATGCCGGCGCGGTGGAGACGCCAGCGATCCGGGAAACGGGGTGGAGAGTTCTCGTCGAGGGCGGACGGGTCGGACGAGTGGGTCATCGACACTTGCTTTCGGCGGGGACGGGGCGGTAGCGGGCGGCGGGTGCGGTCAGTTCGAGTCCGTTCTCGTGCGGGCGCGCCAGTCCGAGCCGGAAGAGCAGAGCGACGACGTCCCGGCGCAGGAGCGCGAAATCGCGGACATAGATGCTCTTCCAGGTGCGGGAACGCGCGGCGGCGAGATCGGCGAGAACCGAGTCGAGGTTGTGCGCGTCGACGTGCAATGTGGTCGCCGCCGAGTCGCCGAACCGTTCGGTGAGTTCGGCCAGGAGCAGCAGGCTGGCGTGCTTCAGGGTGCCCGACCCCGGGAACGCCTCGTCGGTGAGCACGCCGGCCGGGTCGTACGCGAGCGCACCCTCGGCACGCACCTCGAGCACGAGGCCGAAGTCGTTCTCCAGCATCCGGGCGAGCTCGTGCCGGTCGCGGGCGAGGATCGTCGCCGACTCGTCGTCCAGTTCGTCGCGCGCGACGAACGGGTCCTCGACGAGCCTGCGGTACAGGCGGAGAGCGGCGGGTTCGTGCTCGTGACGTGCGAGTACCGCTGCGGGACCGGGCATCCCATGGAGGGGAGTGTCGAGCAGCTGGGAGAGCAGGTCGCGGTGGACGTCGAGATGCGGCCCGTCGCCCCTCACCTCGTCGCCGCTCACCTCGTCCCCGTGACCGGACTCGGCGATCACGCCCCATTCCTCGAGGACGCGCAGGGCCGCAGCGAGGTTCCGCTCCTCGGACACCGGGTCGCCGAACACGATCCCGTTCTCGCGCGCATCGGCGCGCACCTGCTCGAGCAGGTCGTCGACGGACACCCTCTCGCCGGTCCCGGGTTCGAGCAGTGCCGCGCACACCAGCGCGAGACACGCGTAGGTGATCGCGCCGAACTCGGTGCCGTCGGCGTGGCGGAGCGCCCGGTGCGGTGAGGTGGGCCCGAGCGGTGCCTTGATCAGACGGGCGAAGGTCGGTTCGACGACGAGCCGGTATCCGAGGCGGTCGGCGAACATCGACTTCAGGGCCGGGGCGTGGCGCCGAACGAGGTCGAAGGTCTCCCGTTCGCTCGCGGCGGTGACGATCGGCTGTTGCAGCATCGCCCGCGCCGCGTCCCGCCGACCGGAGACGTCCCCGGACACCGTGCTCGCGTACGAGGTGCTCATGGCGCCGCCGCACTGTGATCGAGCGATGCCGTGACCGACGTGCGCAACGAGAAACCGTGCACGGTGAGATCGCCGTCGGGGGAGTGCACCACGGTGTCGGCGCCGGGCTCCGCCGTCAGCGACAACCCGAGATCGGGATCGTCCACCTGCACCGGACCGTCGGTGGTGAGGTGGCCCGCGAGCGCGGCGGCGAGGACGTCGAGCAGGACGTCGCGCGCCTCCGCCGACAGGTCCGCTCCGTGCAGGTCGCCCGCCGCACTCAGTTCGGCGACGGCGTCGGAGCGGCGGCGCGACTCTCGCCGGGCGAGTTCGTCGGCCCGGACCCGGTCGGGCATCGAATCGGGGAGTCGGCCGACGGCCGCGAGGGACGTGTGGTCGCCGCGTTCGCGCAACGACACGGGCACGACGACGGGATCGGCCCGCCACCACGACGTGCCTGCACCCACTCGCGGGTCGGTCTCGTCGGGGCCGAGCAGCAGGTGCCGGCTCGGGAAGGCACCGAAGGTCGCGGCGAACAACCGGTGGCCCTGCTCGTCGGAGGACTCGGTGAACCACCGGGCCAGGCGCAGGAGATCTGCGCGGTGCGAGAAGCCCGGCGTGCTCGCCATGATCCGCCGAGTGCGCACGAGCAGCCGGTTCAGCGCCTCCGCCGCTGCCTCGCGCATGCGGCGCGGGCCGGCGTCCTCGGCGTACCACTGCGCCAGTTCGTCCCAGTCGGTGCGACGGCGACCGGGGGACCCGGGCACGGTGTTCGGCAGGCCGGACTCGCGCAACGCGGCGAGCAGGGAGTCCAGACGCGGCCTGATCCGGTCGAGCCTGCCGGCGACGAGAGGGGCGAGGCGCTCGACGTCCGAACCGATGACGTCGACGTAGTCGAGGAGCAGGTTCTTGGTCTCCGCGTGATCGTCGACCGCCCCGGCGCGTTCGCGATCGGATGAGTGTTCGGGACGGCCGGAGTGCTCGAGACGGCTCAGGATCTCGGCGAGGTGCGAATAGAAATCGGCGACGCTGTCGGTGAACATCCGGTGGTGCGCGAACAGGGCGGTGACGTGGGCGGCCAGCTCGTCCCGATCGGGCACGTTCCCGTCGTCCACCAGCAGCTCCTCGATGCGGGCGAGCCCGTCCGCGACACAACGGAGCGACACGCGTGCCACGCCGCGCACGTCGTCGGAGGTGGAGAGAAGCCTGCCGGTCTCGCGGTGCACCCGCAGCCCGGCCGGTGTCGGCCGGTATCGGGCACGGACCTCGGTCGAGGCGGTCTCGGGAGCGCTCCGCCGGTGGGAGCCGCCACCGTCGGTTCCGCCGCTGGTGAGTGCGAGATTGCCCCACCGGACCAGGCTGCGACACCGGGCATCGACGACCGCGATGTCGAGCGCCACCCCGCGCCGCGCACACGAGACCGCGATATCGTCGGCGGACAGATCGGCGAGCAGGAGGTCGGTGAAGCAGTCCATGACCGCGAGGTACTCGTCCGCTTCGTCGGCGACGAGATGACGGAACAGGTCGCGACCGATGTGTTCGCCCATCCGACCTCTTCTCCCGAGTGCTGACGCCGTACGGACAGACAGGCTAGCCCGGTGAACGCCGAGCGGGGCGGACGAGTTCACCGGGTGCGCGCACGGGCTGTGGAGAGGCAGGCCGGAAATCGGCAGGACACCGCGCGGATTCGTGCCGTGCCTCACTCGCGTTTATAGTTGCCCTGTGCAACACAATCGGCAGGCCCGGCGGCCGTCTGCGGACGGCGTTGCCCGCGTATACGAGGAGTTCGTGCTTCTCCTGCGCTTCCTGACGTCCGGAGCACGAACGCAGGACAGCGGACTCTCGCTGGTCCAGCATTCGCTTCTCGGCTTCATCTCCCGAAATCCGGGCTGCCGCGCCACCGACATATCCGAGGTCTTCGGTGTCCACCGCTCGACCGTGTCGCGCCAACTGCGTCACGCCGTCGATGCGGGCTGGGTCGAGGCGGGGACGGGTCCGGCACGTGCCGGACATCCGCTCCGGCTCACCGACCACGGAGCGACAGTTCTCGAAGGTGCGGTCGTGCGTCGTCTCGACGACGTCCGCGCCGGCCTCGAGGGCTGGGACGAGAACGAACTCGAACGCTTCGTGGATCTCCTGCGCCGCTTCCGCGCAGGAATCGATTCCGACGACCGGACTCCCGACCAGAACGATGGAGATTGCAGTGCGTGAGTACTCGACCCCGGCCCCGTTCACCATTGGTGACGACGAATCGGTCGTCCACACGGTGTTCACCCATGCGGAGAAGACTCCGCACCGCGTGATGTACTCCCGGCCGCAGGGTGACGACTGGGTCGCGGTCACTGCGCAGCAGTTCGCCGACCAAGTGAAGGCCGTCGCAAAGGGCCTGATCGCCAACGGTGTGCAGCCCGGCGATCGTGTCGCGCTGCTCTCGGCCACCCGCTACGAGTGGTCGCTGTTCGACTACGCGATCTGGACGGCCGGCGCGGTGTCGGTACCGATCTACGACTCCTCGTCCACCGAGCAGATTCGCTGGATCCTCCAGGACTCCGGGGCCGTCCTCGCTGTCGTCGAAACCGCGCGGCACGAGAAGCTCTTCGTCGACATGCCCGACACCCTCCGTCGCATCCTGCAGATCGAGGACGGCGCGGTGAACACGCTTGCGGCCGATGGTGCCGAGGTCGACGACGCCGAGATCACCACGCGTCTGGCCGGAATCCGTTCCGGCGGCCTGGCTTCCCTCGTCTACACCTCGGGAACCACCGGGCGACCCAAGGGCTGCATGCTCACCCACCGCAACTTCCTCGCCGAGGTCCGGTCCATCCTCACCTCGGACATCGGTATCGTCGCCAAGCCCGGCAACCGCGGCCTGACCTTCCTGCCCCTCGCGCACGTGCTGGCGCGCGCGGTGTCGCTCGCGCTCTTCGAAGCAGGCACGGCGCAGGCTCACTGGGCGGACTTCTCGACCGTCTCCGCGCAGTTTGCCCGGTACTCGCCGAACATCATCCTCGGTGTGCCGCGCGTCTTCGAGAAGGTGCGTGACGCGGCAGCGGGCAAGGCGGCGGCCGGCGGACCGGTCAAAGCGGCGATCTTCGATTTCGCCGAGCGCACCGCCATCGCCTACAGCGAATCGCTCGACCACGGCGGCCCCACCTTCACGTTGAAGGCCAAGCGCGCCCTCGCCGACAAGCTGGTCTACTCCAAGCTGCGCGAGGCCATGGGCAACGAGTGCTGGTACGCGATCTCCGGCGGCGGTGCCCTGAGTGCCCGTCTCGGTCACTTCTTCCGCGGCGTCGGCGTGCCGATCTACGAGGGCTACGGCCTCACCGAGACCACGGCCGCACACAGCGTGAACACGCCCGGCGCGCAGAAGATCGGCACCGTCGGGCGTCCCATGGGCGGGAACTCGGCGCGCATCGCGGATGACGGCGAGATCGAGCTGCGCGGCATGGTCGTCTTCGACGGCTACTGGCGCAACGACGAGGCCACTGCCGGTGCCTTCCACGACGGCTGGTTCCGCACCGGCGACCTCGGCTCGCTCGACGAGGACGGCTACCTGTCCATCACCGGGCGCAAGAAGGACCTCATCATCACCGCCGGCGGCAAGAACGTCTCACCCGGGCCGATCGAGGACCGCATGCGGTCGCACACCCTCGTCTCCCAGGCCGTCGTCGTCGGCGACGGACGCAGCTTCGTCACCGCTCTGGTGACCGTCGATCCGGACGTCTTCGAGAACTGGAAGACCGAGAACGGCAAGCCCAGCGGTGCGACGATCGCCGACCTGCGCCACGACGCCACGCTGCGGGACGCGATGCAGACCATCGTGGACGACGCCAACACCCTCGTCTCGCACAGCGAGGCGATCAAGAAGTTCGCCATTCTCGACCGCGATCTCACCGAGGAGTCCGGTGAGCTCACACCGACGCTGAAGATCAAGCGCAACGTTGTCACCGAGCATTTCGCCCACGAGATCGACGCTCTGTACGCGAAGTGATGCTTTAGGGGCGCGTACCCGAGCAGCGGCCGCCGATCCGGCATCCGGATCGGCGGTCGCAGTGTTCGTGTGGTGTCACTCCACCGGTGAGGTGTCTCCGGAGACTGCCCGGGCCAGTCGCGCGAATCCGTCGTGGTCGACGAGATCCTCGACGAGCACGACCTTGCCGCGGGCATCGGCGAGCGGAACCCGCCAGTTCGGATACTCGTCGACGGTGCCCGGCTGGTTCTGGCTGCGACGCTCGCCGGTCACATCTGCCAGCGAAACGCCCAGCAGCGCAGACGGACTCGCCGCGATCAGCCGGTGCAGCGCCTCGACCTGGCGATCGACGTCGGTCTCGCCTTCGTCGAGCAGACCCCGTTCGACCGCGAGCGCCAGAACCGAGTCGCGTTCGGCCTCCGCATCGGTGAGTTCGGCGTCGAGGTCGCCTTCGAGCAGGCCGAGCTCCGACCGCAGCCGGATGTGGTCGCCCGCAAGGTATCCCGCGGTGGGCGCGAGGTCGTGTGTGGTCACCGAGGTCAGGCGCAGGGTGCGGTAGGTTTCCGGCCCGCGTGGGGAGTCCTCGTCGCGTTCGAACCACAGGATCGACGTCCCGGCGATCCCCCGCTCGGCGAGATACTCCTGCACCCACTCCTCGAAGACCCCGAGGTCCTCACCAACGACCACGGCGCCGGCGCGATGCGCCTCGAGCGCCAGGATGCCGACGAGTGCCTCGTGGTCGCTGCGGACGTACGCGCCGTCGGCGGGCGACATCCCCTCCGGTACCCACCAGGTGCGGAACAGTCCCAGGATGTGATCGGCCCGGACACCACCCGCGTGCCGCAACGCCGAGCGCACCACATCGCGGAAGGGGATGTATCCCAGCTCCGCGAGACGATCCGGCCGCCACGGCGGCTGATTCCAGTTCTGGCCGTTGCGGTTGAAGTCGTCGGCGGGGGCGCCCACCGTGACGCCCGACGCCAGCGCGTCGCCCAGCGTCCAGGCGTCGGCGCCGTGCGGGCCGACACCCACTGCGAGGTCGTGCAGGATTCCGATATCGGAACCTGCTGCAAGCGAAGCAGTCTGAGCGTTCGCGAGCTGCTCGTCGCACAACCACTGCAGCCGGCGGTGGAAGTCGATCCGCGAGGCCAGTCGCTCGCGCAACCGGGTGACCTTCGGGTCGTCGGGGCTCGGAGCGCGTGACGCCCACCGGTCGGCGCGGTCGCCGAACTTCTCGTATAGCGCGCACCACAGCGCGAAGTCGTCGAGCGCCTGCCCGCCCTCGGCGCAGAACGCCTCGTACCGTGCGCGGCGGGCCGGGCCGAGCGGCACCCGGTACACGCGCTCGAGGACGTCGAGTTTCGCGCGGAAAGTCGCGTCCCGGTCGAGACGCCGCGCCTTCCGGTTCGCCTTCGCCGCGCGCTGCGCGTGCTCGTCGAGTTCCTTGCGGTGTTTCGCGGGGAGGTAGGCCGCCTCCGGGATGTCCTCGATACGCAGGTACAGCGGGTCGACGAAACGCCGCGACGACGGCAGGTAGGGCGACGGTTCGTGCGGCGGCACGGGCTCGGCCGCGTGCACGGGGTTGATCAGGACGAAGTCGCCGCCGTAACCGGCCGTGATCGCCGCCAGATCGGCCAGGTCGGCGAAATCACCGATGCCCCACGACCGGCGGCTGCGCACCGAATAGATCTGGGCCGCAAGGCCCCAGCGCTTCTTCTCGAGCAGCCGGTCGGCGGTGGACAGCCGGCGCGGGGTCACGACCAGGAGCGCGGTGGTCTCGATGTCGTTGCTGCGGGCGTGCACGACATGCCAGCCGAGGGGCAGGCGCGGAACGGCGAAGGTCGCGCGGCCCACGAGCCGGCCGTCGACGGTCCGCGGGTCCACCCACACGTCGAGCTGCTCGACGTCGACCTCCGCCCCGTCCTCGGCGACGACCCACACCGACACCGGGTCGCCGTGCGGCACGTGCACCGGGAACGTCCGGTCGTCGCCCTCGACGACCACGAGCGCGGGCGGGAGCATGCAGCGCCACGGGCGGTCGTCGAAGTCGGCGAGCGATGCCACGACCTCGTCGTCCGTCCCGGCCGGGACGTCGAGCGCGGCGAGTACGCGCCGCAACGTCTCGTCGGAGACATCGTGGTCGCGTCCACCCCATCCCGTGTAGGTGGTGGTGATGCCGTGCTTTCCGGCCAGTTCGCGCAGCTTCGCCGAGGACGTCACGGTCCTGAATCATGCCAGCAAAACGACTCGGGGGCAGCGCGCGGAACATATGGTCGACAGGGTGACCGCTCTCGACATCGCGCACGGCGACATCACCAACATCGCGGTGGATGCGATCGTCAACGCCGCGAACTCGTCCCTGCTCGGGGGCGGGGGAGTGGACGGTGCGATCCACCGAGCGGGCGGCCCCGAGATCCTCGCGGCCTGCCGCGAACTCCGCGCGACCTCGCTACCCGACGGACTCGAACCGGGCCGTGCGGTGGCGACTCCCGCGGGGCGTCTCCCGGCGCGATGGGTGATCCACACCGTGGGCCCGGTGTGGTCGGCGCACGAGGACCGATCCGGGATCCTGCGTTCGGCGTACCGCAACAGTCTGCTCGTCGCGCAGGACCTCGGCGCCCGCACGGTGTCGTTCCCGCTCGTCTCGGCCGGCGTCTACGGCTGGCCACTCGACGACGCCGCCCTGCAGGCCGTCACCACCATCCGGGAGACACAGACGGATGTGGAGACCGTCGTACTCGTCGGCTTCGACAACGCCGCTGTCGACGCGCTCCGTCGCGCCGTGTCCCGAGCGGGATCGGCTCAGGAGTAATCGCCGAAGCCGTCGAAGAGGGTCGGTTCGTCGGGGTTGTCGAACAGTGCGGGCTGCTCGGGCGACGCCTCACGGCCGGCGCTCGATCTCGATGCGCGCGATCCGGTCGAATCGGTACCCTCGCCCTGTTCGAGGAACTGCAGAGCCTCCGCGAGCGAGCGGCTCGTCGCCTCCCATTCGAGTGCCCGAGCCCGTGCCTCGCGAGCACCGTCGGTGTTGAGCGCTGCCTCGCGGGTCTGCGACTCGCCGTCCCACCACACCTGCAGTTCGGTGCTGATGGTGAGGAACCGCCGCAACTGCTCGGGATTGCGATCGCCGATCGCCGCGACGGTGCTTGCGGTGACATCGGTCGCGCCGTCGAGATGGAAGTCGCGCACCGCGAGCAGGGCCACCGGCAGATCGTCCTCGGCGTCGGGTAACTGCGAGACGTCGCCCCAGGGCGGATCGGCCGCACCACCCGTCGCCCCGTCGAATCCCTGATCGCGCAGCAACGAGCCACCGATATGGGTGGCGAACGAACTGTCGACGGTGTCGAGGAACTGCGTGATGGTCTCGAGCGATCCGAGCAGGTGCGCCGGAGCGAACGGCGCGGCCGGAACATGGTCGACGATCGCGAGCCGGTCGTCGACCAGCACGAACTTCAGGTGCGGCCACCGGCGGTTGAGGTCGACGCAGATCTCGGCGGCCCGCGTGCGTCCGGTGATGGAATGGACGATCGGTGCGAACAGGTCGACGGTGCCGCCTCCGGGGCCGACACCGACGAACACCAGGACCCCGGCGATCCGCAGGACGAGATCGCCGTCCTCGTCCCAGGCGGGCAGATCGTCGATCCGCTCGTGCAGGGTGGATTCGATCAGTTCGCGCACGTGGTCGTCGCCGCTGGGGACGACCGCGAGCGGCACCTCCGGGGCCTGCGTGCGACCGGCCTGCGGCGTCTCGGGCACGAGGAACGAAGTGAGCTCGGCGACCGAGCGCTCCGTCCCGAATGTCTCGGCCCGCAGGAAGAGGGGATGGGGAACGCCCCACACCGAGCGCAGGGCACGCACGGCGATGACGGCGAGCTGATCGGCCCAGCTGCCCGGACGATCGATCCAGAACGCCGGGGATCCGTCGTCCTCCGGATCGTCCGGTCCGCGGGAGGGCGCCTTCAGCCCGAGTTCGAGGAGCATCTGCTCGTCGACCGGCGTGAGGTGCCGGTCGGGGGCGAGGTGGGCGTTGGACGGGACCTCGCAGCGGACGAGCCGGTCTCCCCACGCGTAGAACTGCACGCACGGCCCCGCCGGGCCGCCGGCCTCGTCGGTGAAGGGTTCGAGGACCAGGCCGTCGCCGTCGCTCATGGCCGCGACATGGTCGGCCAGGCGCGTGCGGAACTCGCGCCAGGCCGCATCGACGTCCTGGTCGAACCGGGTCTGCGCGTCGGCCATGATCGGACCCCCTTCTCTGTGCGGTCGAGCCGAGAGAAAGACTAGTCGCCGGTACCGACAGGCATTCCTCCGCTCGGTCGCACGAGCGACAGCTCGCCGGAGCGCACGGTGCGCGGTCGCCGGCGGCCCGCGCGAGCGCACGGTTCTCGGCCGCCGACGGCCCGCCGGAGTGTTCCGATCCCGGCGAGCGAAACCGTGTCGATCCGTCCGGAGATGGTCGACCATCGACGCATGATCGACGCCATCATCCGTCTCGTCCGGACGCTGCCGGCCCGCATCCCCGCAGTACAGTCGGCAGATCCGTTCGTGGAGATCGTCGCCATATCGGCCGGGGTAGCCGAATGCACCGCAGATGCCGTGGCGGACTACGCGATCCGCGTGTCGATATGACCGTCAGCGACGGGACGGAGATCGACACCGACGTCCTCGTGCTCGGCGGGGGACCGGCCGGTACCTGGGCGGCGTTCGCGGCCGCCCGGGCCGGGAGTCGCGTGGTCCTCGCCGACAAGGGCTACTGCGGGACGAGCGGCCCGACCGCGTCCGGCGGCAACAACCTCTGGTACCTGCCGCCCGGACCCGAGCGCGCCGCGGCCGTCGACCGCCGCCACATCGAAGGGGGACTGCTCTCCGATCCCGCCTGGATGCACCGGGTGCTCGACGAGACCTATCGACGCGTCGACGACCTCGCCGTCCACGGCCGTTATCCCTTCGGCGTGGACCCGGAGACCGGACGTCGCCGGGGCAGCAGCTTGCAGGGACCCGAGTACATGCGGCGGATGCGCCGCCTCGTCCACCGCGCCGGCGTGCGCATCCTGGATCAGTCGCCCGCCCTGCAACTGCTCGTCGATACCGACGGTGCGGTGGCCGGCGCGACCGGTGTCCACCGCCGGCAGGGGTACGAGCCGTGGACGGCGCGTGCCGGTGCGGTCGTCCTCGCCACGGGAGGCTGTGCCTTCCTCTCCGGCAGCTTCGGTACCGACGTCGACACCGGCGACGGTCACCTCATGGCCGCCGAGGCCGGTGCCGAGTTCTCCGGGATGGAGTTCTCCTCGGCCTACGCGCTCGCGCCTTCCTGGAGTGGGCACACGAAGGGACTGTTCATGCAGTTCGCGACGTTCTACGACGACGCCCGTGTGCGGCTCGGCGACGACCGCGCGACCGCCATGCGGTACCTGCTCGACGGTATCCCGGTCCACGCCCGTCTCGACCGGGCACATCCCGACCACCGCGAAGCGATGCGTCGTTCCCAGCCCAACTACTTCCTGCCTCTGGACAAGGCCGGGATCGACCCGTTCACCGAGATGTACCCGGTGCGGGCGGTCCTCGAGGGAACGGTGCGCGGTACCGGTGGGGGCTTCCCGTTGTCGCGCACCAGGAGGACTGCCAGACCTGCTTCATGTGCGAGGTCAACTGCCCCGCCGACGCTCTCTACGTCGCACCCTATTCGGCTGCGGTGAGCGAGGATTCGCCACACCGGGACGTCGATGCGCTCACGGAGTCCGGTGCGCTCGGGCGCTACCGCGCCGTCGTCGGATGGGGTCGGGGACGACGAGCCGGTGCCCGTGAGGACCGCAACGACCTGTTCACGGGCCGGGCCTGAGGGCAGCGGCACCCGGGGAGCGGGTTAGCGGGTTAGCGGGTTCACCGCAGTTCACGCACGAAGCGGCCGATCTCGGCGATCGCGCGGCCGCTCTCCGGGACGACCCCCGCCGCGGCCTGGAAGGCGTGCACCTGTTTCTCCCACACCTGGAGTTCGGCGGAGACCCCGGCGAGTTGCAGTCGCCGGGCCATCAACTCGGCGTCGACGTAGGTCATCTCCTCGGATCCGGTCTGGATGAGTGCGGGAGGCATCTCCGACAGATCGAGATCGACGGGGGAGGCGACCGGTTCGGCGCCTTCGCCGCCGAGGCGTTCGGCGCGTTCGACGAGGGTGGACAGCACAGCGACGGCGCGTCGCGGGAAGACGGCACACCGGTGCGAGTTGGGATGGTCGAGTTTGCCCCGCGGGTCGAGATCGGTGAGGGGCGACAGCGCGACGGTGCCGGCCGGGCGGCCGATGCCGAGTCGTACGGCTTCGTGGGCGACGGCGAAGGTGAGGAAGCCGCCGGCGGAATCCCCGGCGATCACGACACGCTCGGCCGGGTGGCCGTGCGCCACGAGCCAGCGCAATCCGTCGAGGCCGTCCTCGACCGCGCGCCGGATCGGATGGCGGGGCAGCATGCGGTAACCGACGGCCAGGACCGGCGCGCCGGTGGTGGCGGAGATGCGGGAGACCAGATGGCGGTGCGTGGTGAGGCCGCAGCACAGGAACGCGCCGCCGTGCAGGTACAGGACGGCGGTGCCGTCCATACCGACCTGCGCGGCGGTGCCGTCCATATCGACCTGCGCGGCCGGGAGTGCGGCACCCGGCGCCCAGAGCAGTTCCGCCGGGCACATCGGTAGGTCGACTCGCCGGCGGTGTGTGCCGGGCACGGGCACGAGAGGGAACGCGAGGTGGTCTATCGCCGACGCCGGCCAGGGGAGGGTCGGGGCGTACGACCATGCCTCGATGAACGGCCGCACGGTACGGCGCACCGAGAAGGACAAGGCACGGGACCGAGTGCTCACCCCCGCGAACTCGCGCGTGGTCGCGTGGTGCGTGGGCAGAGGGAGCAACTCGGTGCGGGCGACGCTCATGACCGGCACCTCCTCGGTCTGCCCGGAGTTGTGGTCGGACCCGGTCGGGGTGGCTGCACGAACTTCGGATTTACGAGGATACGCCCGTTCATCCAGGTCGCGAGGGTTTGCTGAGCAATCGTTGTGGTCCTGGTCTCAGAGTGACGATTCCGGGCGGAGGCGGGTTCTCGGCGATGTACCTTCTGTCAGGTACCGGCAGTGCAAAAAGTTTTCCGGACCTTCTACACATCCCGTACTTTTCGGGCCACACTGACTGTATGTTTCGACTGCGGCGCGCGGCCCGGCGTCGCTCCTGGGGGACGAACGAAGGCGAGATGTTGCGTAAATTCGACGTTGCAAGCATGAGTGCCGACGAGATCACCGCGGCGGACCTGCCCCGGATGGTGGCGGACGCCGCGGCATGCGAGCCCGACCGGATCGCCGTGGCGCACGGCATGGACACCACCACCTACGCCCGCTTGCACGATGAGGTCGTCAAGCTCGATGCGGCCATGGGGATCCTGCTGGGACAGGCCTCGCTCGTGCCCATCGCGCTCGCCACCGTCTTCCCGGCGCTGGCCGACTCGGCGCGCGGCGACCTGCGCAACGTGCTCGACGCACTCGTGATCGACCTCGTCGACTGCGTGGCCCCCGCGCCTCTTTCCGCGGCCGGCTGACGAACCGCCCGGTATCCACCATCATTGAATCGGTAGGTCGACGAACGAAGTGATCGGTGCTGCACGGCGGTACCGGTTCGGGTGGGAGGTCACATGGACGACGACACGCTCACCGTCGCCTGCAAGTACGGCGAGGTCCGGGGGTATCGCGACGGCGAGGTCTACGTCTGGAAGGGCATCCCGTACGCGGCCCCGACCGGTTCCCGGCGGTTTCGGGCGCCGCTACCGCCCGAACCGTGGGACGGCGTCCTCGACGGCGCACGGTTCGGACCGATAGCTCCGCAGAGCCGACAGAGCCCGATCGGGATCGACCCCGAGATGACGTTGAGCGAGGACTGTCTCTCGCTCAACATCTGGGCGCCGTCGCTCGACGGACGCCGACGCCCCGTCATGGTCTGGATCCACGGTGGCGCCTACGTGCTCGGTTACTCCGGTCAGAAGATCTACGACGGCCGAAACCTGTGCGAGAGCGGCGATGTCGTGATCGTCACGATCAACTACCGGCTCGGCGCGCTCGGCTTCCTCGACCTGTCGTCCTTCTCCACGCCCGGGACCACCTTCGAATCCAACGTCGGCCTCCGGGACCAGATCGCCGCCCTCGAATGGGTGCGCGACTGCATCGCCGACTTCGGTGGCGATCCGGACTGCGTGACGCTCTTCGGCGAATCGTCGGGTGCGGGGTCGATCACCACGCTCATGACGGTCCCGAAGGCCAAGGGCCTCTTCCATCGTGCGATCGCCCAGTCGCCGCCCGCCACCTCGGTGTACGGCAGCGACCGTGCCGCGACCGTTGCACAGCGCTTCCTCGAGATCCTCGACCTGTCGCCGTCCCGGGCCGCCGAACTACTCACGATGTCGACCGACACGCTGGTCGAGGCGTCGGAGGTGCTCGTCGCCGAGACTCCGACGAAGGTGCCGGGGACGCTCGCCATGACACCGGTCGTCGACCGCGGCCTGGTGCCGAAATATCCGGTCGCGGCCTTCCAGAAGGGGCTGTCGCACCGGATCCCGCTGATCATCGGCTCGAACAAGGACGAGCCGTCCATCTTCCGCTTCATGAAGTCCCCGCTGATGCCCGTCGACGACACGGCGGTGCAGGCCATGTTGGCGGCGTTGGCCGACGACCGGACGGATCTGCCTGCCGAGCGACTCGCCGAGATCGTCGCGGCGTATCCCGACCTGCCCAAACCCATCGGGGCGATGGCGCTCTCGCGCGACGCCGGTTTCCGCATGCCGGTGCTGTGGGTCGCCGAAGCGCACAGCGCGCATTCGCCGACCTGGGTGTACCGCTTCGACCACGCCACCCCGATGCTCAAGGCCGCCCGGATCGGAGCCGGGCACGCGACCGAATTGCCATATGTCTTCGGAAATTTCGGCACTCTCGGCCGGGATCCGTCCTTCTGGCTCGGCGGCCGCAAGGCCGCCGGTGAGGTCTCCGGTCGTGTGCAGCGGCGCTGGTTCGCGTTCGCGCACCACGGTGTGCCGGCGGCACTGGACGGTTCGAAGCACTGGCCGCAGTACGAGGCGGAGGAACGCTCGACCCTGCTCATCGACTCCACGGACAGGGTCGAGTCGGATCCGGACGGCGAGATGCGCCGGGTCTGGGGTACCGAGGTCATGGCCTTCACCTGAGCGCGCCCGCGCACCGGTGCGGCACGTGCTCCGATGGCACATGCCGTGAGATGACACATACGGTGCGTTGATCGGGTTGAACACGTGTGCAATCCTTGAAACGTGCATTCAACCGCCGCCGGTGACGACCTCACCACCCGTGCACGGATCCGCGACGCTGCCATCCGGTGCATCGCCGCGTACGGGGTCGGCGTGCCGCTGCGGACCATCGCCGCCGAGTGCGGCGTCAGCGCCTCGCTGATCGTGCACCATTTCGGATCCCGCGCCGGATTGAAGGAACACTGCGACCGGTACGTGCTCGACGGGATCCGGCAGGCGAAGAGTGCCGTCCTCGACCCGAAGGTCGGACCGGCCGCGCTGAACGACCAGATGGAACACATCGAGAACTACGCGACCACGGTCGCCTACCTCTTCCGCACCCTCCGGACCGGCGGCGCCCCCGCCGCCGACTTCCTCGACCGGCTCGTCGCCGACACCGAGGCCTATCTCGAGGAGGCTGTGGCCGCCGGAACCGTGCGGCCCAGCCGGTTCCCCTCCGAACGAGCACGTGCCCTCATCTCGTTCAGCGTCGGCGCCGTGCTCATGGACCTTCCCGGTCCCGACGAATACCTCGACCTCGAAACCTTTCCTGCCAGGCTGCGCGCCTACACCGAACGCCTCGCGCTGCCGATGCTCGAGCTCTACACCGAGCCGTTGCTGACGGACTCGACCCTTCTCGACGCCTGTCTGGCAGCGCGTGAGGCACCCCCCGACTCCTGACGGAGGAAAGATGGACACCCCTCTTATCGAAATCCGCGACATCGTCAAGACATTCGGAACCACCAGAGCTCTCGACGGGTTCTCGATGACCGTCGAACGCGGCACCGTCGCGGGATTCCTCGGACCGAACGGCGCCGGCAAGTCCACGGCGATCCGCGTGCTGCTCGGAATGCTGCGTGCCGATTCCGGCACCGCCCGTGTCCTCGGATTCGACCCGTGGACCGACGCCGTCGCGATCCACCGCCGACTCGCGTACGTGCCCGGCGACACGAATCTGTGGCCCACCCTCACCGGGGGCGAGATCATCGACGTCCTCACCCGCATCCGCGGGGGAGAGGCGCGCACGCGTCGTCGCGCCGAACTCCTCGAACGGTTCGAACTCGACCCGACGAAGAAGGCCCGCACCTACTCGAAGGGCAACCGGCAGAAGGTCGCACTCGTCGCCGCCCTCGCATCGGACGCCGAGCTCTACCTGCTCGACGAACCCACTTCGGGTCTCGACCCGCTCATGGAGGCGGTCTTCACCGACGAGGTGCGAAGGCTCCGCGACTGCGGCGCGACCGTGCTGCTGTCCAGCCACATCCTCGCCGAGGTCGAGAAGCTCTGCGACACGGTGACGATCATCCGGGCCGGACGCGACGTCGAGACCGGCACCCTCGCACAACTGCGGCACCTGACCCGCTCGTCCGTGCGGGCCACGACCACCGCCCCTGCCGAGCGACTGGCCGGGCTCTCCGGAGTCCACGACCTCTCCACCGACGACGGCAGGCTCGCGTTCGACGTCGACAACACCGCCCTCGCACCGGTCCTGCAGGAACTCGCCGGACTCGGCGTCGAGAACCTCACCATCACACCCCCGTCACTCGAAGAGCTGTTCATGCGGCACTACGGCGACACCTTCGACACCGGTGACGGGAACGGTGCCGGTGCCGGTGCCGTGGAGGAGGTGTCCTCATGATGACCACGACGACACCGACAGCAGTGCCGACCCCGAGCGGTACCTCCGCGACGTCCGCGGCACCGTTCACCGGGCTCGGCACACTGCTGCGGTTCTACCTGCGGTTGGACCGCGTGCGGATCACCGTCTGGACCCTCGCGCTCGCCCTCACGGTGTGGTCGACCGTCCTCAGCCTGGCCGCGGTCTATCCCGACGAGGCCTCCCGGCAGGCCCGCGCGGCCCTGCTGGAGAATCCGGCAGCCGTGCTCATGACGGGACCGGCCTACGGGATCGACAACTACACGCTCGGGGCGATGACTGCGAACGAGCTGAGTCTGACCGTCTTCGTCGCGACGGCGATCATGAGCATCCTGCTCGTCGTCAGGCATACCCGAGCGCAGGAGGAATCCGGCCGGCTCGAACTCCTGCGGGCTCTGCCCGTCGGGGCCTACGCCCCGCCGGCGGCCGCCCTGCTGTTGGTCTCGGTCGCGAATCTCGTGGTGGGTACCGGCATCACCGTCGCGCTCATCGCCGGCGGGCTCGATGTCGTCGGCTCGATCGCCTTCGGTGTGGCCTCCGCCGTCACCGGGGTGCTCTTCGGCGCAGTCGCCGCGGTGACCGCCCAGTTCGGTGAGCACTCCCGCTCGGCCACGGGCACCGCGCTCGCAGTGCTCGCCGCGGCCTTCTTCGTCCGCGGAGCCGGCGACATCATCGAGGCCACCGGGTCGTGGCTGTCGTGGCTCTCGCCGATCGCCTGGGCCCAGCAGACCCGGCTCTACGTCGACGAGCGGTGGTGGCCGCTGCTGTTGTCCGTCGCCACGACGGTCGTGCTGCTCACCGTCGCCGTTGCGCTGTCGCGGCGCCGCGACCTCGGAGCCGGTCTACGGGCGCCGAAACCAGGCCCCGCCGAGGCCGATTCCGCGTTGCTCGGTCCGGTGGGGTTGATCCGGCGCCTGCTGCGCGGAGCGTTCGTGGGATGGCTGACGGGACTGGTGCTGTTCGGTGTCGCGATGGGCGCCCTCGCCAGTTCCGTGGAGGATCTCATCGACGAGATGCCTCAGGTGCTGGACATGGTCGGCGTGGATCCCGACGCCCTCACCGCCTCCTTCGCCGGGATGATGCTGATGTTCCTCGCTCTCGGCGCCACCGCCTTCGGTGTGTCCGCGGTGGTGCGAATGCGCAGCGAGGAGGACGGCGGACGGTCCGGTCTCGTGATCATCACCGGAACCGGGCGCAGCGCATGGCTGTCCGCGGCACTCGGTGTGATCGTCGTCCAGATGGTCGTGGCGCTGCTCGTCTCCGGCGCCGCGACCGGACTGGGGGTCGCATTCGCGGTGGGCGACTGGGCGTGGGTGCTGCGGATGATCGCGGCGTCCCTGGCCTACGCGCCGGCGGCGATCCTCGTCGTCGCCGTGGCGTTCGCGCTGCTGGGCTGCGTGCCGCGCGCGACCGGGCTGGTGTGGGTGCTGGTGGTGTGGACGGTGTTCGTCGCGTGGCTCGGCGAGATGCTCGACCTACCCGACGAACTCGTCGCACTGTCGCCGTTCTCGCACATCCCGCTGGTGCCCGCAGAGAATGCGACGGCGATGCCGCTGATCATCCAGGCGGTCGCGGCGGTGCTGCTCGTCGCAGCGGCGATCGTGGGTTTCCGCCGCCGCGACGTGCAGGTGTGACGGATCAGTTGCGGTATTCGGGATGTTCGGAGACGAACTTCTCGACGTACGAGCAGGACGTACCGATCTTCAGTCCCTGCTTCTTGGTCTCGTCGAGGGCGTGCTTCACCACGATCCCGGCGAGACCCTTACCGCGGAACTGCGGGTCGGTGACGGTGTGGTCGAAGTCCCGCAGGTCGCCGTGCTGCGTGTAGTCGGCGTAGGCCGCGAGGTCGTCGCCGAGATAGAGCGCGAAGCGGGCCTTGTCGGCGTCGTGCTCGATCCGGGGTTCGGTGCCGTCGATGTTCTGCGTCATGATGTCACCGTACTCGGGGCGTGCTCTGGAGGAGTGTCGACGACGATCGCGTCGTCGTCGGTCAACGCCACGTGCTCGACGCCGTGCTCGCGCAGGTACAGCAGGGTCCGCTGTATCCCGTCGTCGGCCAGCAGCGAGTCGCCGGCGTGCGGCACGATCGCGTGCTCGACCCAGCCGAGTCCGTCCCACACCACCGGGATACCGCAGGTCGCGGCGACCTCGTCGGGGTCGTCGGAGAACTCGATGCCGCGCAGCGACGGTGTCGCGACACAGGCCCCGGCGCTGTATCCCCCGTACACGAGACGGTTGCTGCGCACCAGATCCGTGAGCACGGCGTCGCCTCCACTGCGGGCCAATTGCGCTCGCAGGACGAAGGTGTTGCCGCCGCGCACCCACACGGACGTGAAGCCCGACAGTCGCTGCCGCAGCGAGGCGGGATCGTCGAGGTGATCGCGCAGATCCACCTCCTCCGGAACGAAGCCGAGCGACCGCAGCGGGCCCATCTCGCTCGTGACCGCCGCCGCGCGGGCGGAGGCCGGCCACGCGTCGGCGGCGTTCGCGATCACCGCGATCCGGCCCGGCGCCACCAGACGGACGAAGGTGTCCGGGGCGGCGCCGAACCGGTAGGAGGACAGGAACAGCCGCACGACGTCAGATCGTGAACGCGAGGTTGTCGACGATGCGGCGCCCGACCTCGGTGTCGCCGCCGAGGGTGATCTCGTCGATTCGGTCCTCGGCGCGCACGCGTCCTCCGGCGAGCCGAACGAACAGTCCCGAGTCCATCGCGATCGTCGTGGTGGCCGGTTCGGAGAGGGCCGGGACCTCGGTGGCCCGTCCGTGCACCTCGACGTGGACGGTGCGCGCGAGGGGACCGGAGAGCTCGATCGTGATGCGTGCTCCCTCGGGGGCCTTGCCGCGCTTGCCCACAATGAACGGAACCGCACCGAAGACCTCCGCCGATCCGAGTTCGGCACGCGGGCCGCCCTCGCTGCCCGTCCTGCCGAGAGCGTCGCAGATGTCGAGTTCGTGGAGCCAGCAGTCGAACACGCGGATCCGCATGAAGCGTCCGTAGGGCGCCGGCCCGACGGGAGTGTTCGACTGCTTCCCAAAGTCCGCCTGTGTCATCGCGCCGAGTTGCTCCGTGCGTAGGGCGACGATCTCCCGGTAGCGCTCGAGCACGTCCGGGCCGGGAACGGGACGCAGCGACTCCACCCACAGCTCGTTGAAGGCCGCGATGTCGTTGCGGACGTGGTCGAACGAGCGCACGTCGCGTTCGATGCGCGGCGCTTCGATGCCCGCGAGCATCGACTCGGTGCCGATGAGATGCGCAGTGATGTCCTTGACCGTCCATCCCGGTAGGCAGGTGGCGGTGGTCCACTCGTCCTCGGTCGGTCCCGAGAGCAGATCGTCGAGCACGGCGAACTGCTCGAGCAGCAGCGGCCGGATCGTGTCGATCGGGAACTCGGCAGCGGAGGTATCGGGGGTGGTGTCGGGCTGCGATGTCACTGGTGCTCCTCGGCGGTGAGACGTTCGAGACCGGCGCGGATGAGTGCCGCGGTGGTCTCGGGGTAGTGGGGTCGACGGCGGACCAGACCGATACCCATCCGGACACGATCGCCGTTCCAGCGGGGCAGGACGTGCAGATGAGTGTGGAAGACGGTCTGGAAGGCTGCCCGTCCGTCGTTCAGGACGAGATTGGTTCCGTCGGTGGCGAGTTCGGAACGGGTCATCGCCCGGGCGATCCGCTGTCCGGCGCGGAAGACGGCCGCGCCCGACGCCGGATCGAGGTCCTCGAGGCGTGCGGCGTGCACGCGCGGGATCACGAGGGTGTGCCCGCGCGCGATCGGCCGGATGTCGAGGAAGGCCACGACCTCGTCGTCCTCGTACACCCGTGTCGCCGTACCGCTGCCGTCGGCTATGGCGCAGAACACACAGGAACTCACCGGGTCACCTTAACGCGGTGTGTCGGTCCCGATCCTCAGCGCGTCGACGAGGGCGGGAAGACCCACGGCGGCCGTGGTGCGCCAGGCGTGGTCGACCTGATCGCTCAGATCGGTCTCGCGCGGATCGATCTGTACCACCGGCACGCCGTGACTGCGCGCGAGCGACGGCAGGCCGGCCGCCGGGTAGACGACGCCCGAGGTGCCGACGACCAGCAGCAGGTCGGCCTCGCGCAGGGACTCGGTCGCGGTCTCCCACGGGTCCTGCGGCAGCATCTCGCCGAACCACACGACGCCCGGCCGGCCGTCGCCTCCGCATGCGGGGCACGACGGCGGATCGAGACGGGCGACGGGATCCTCCGGCGGATCGGGGAGGTCGACGGCACGCTCGCACCGGCTGCACCGCGGGGCGAACAGGCTCCCGTGCAGATGGGTGACCTCGTGGCTTCCGGCACGCTCGTGGAGGTCGTCGACGTTCTGCGTCACGATCTGCACGTGGGCCGCCCGTGCCCAGTCGGTGAGGGCCCGGTGTCCGGCATTGGGCTGTACACGCCGGACGAGCGCGACCCGCCACTGATACCAGGCCCAGACCGTCGCGGGATCGTCCGCCCACGCCGCTGGTGTGGCGAGGGCAGTGGCGTCGAAGTTCTCCCACAATCCGGTCTGCGCATCGCGGAAGGTGGGGACACCGCTCTCGGCGGACATCCCGGCGCCGGTGAGGACGGCGACGCGGCGGGCCGAGCGGGCGAGGTCGAGGACGGGTTCCGGCACGTTCATGGGGCCAGGTTAGGTGCTCGGGTCAGGAGGGATCCGGGATCGGGTGCTCCCTGCCGCATCGCGGGCACGGTTCCTCCTCGGAGGTGAGCATCGCCCCGCAGTCGGGGCAGAGGAGATGGAGCCAGCAGACCGGGTCGCCGCCGAGGTCGGCCGTGCCGGGGTCGTCGTCGACCGTGAAGTCGGCGGGCGTGTCGTTCGCGGGGTCCTTCCGAGGTTCGTGTGTCACGGACACCCCCTACGCGGGCTGCCGGACGAGCGCAAAGGCCGGGTCCGGTGACCGAGTATCTGAATCGATTCCGAAGTGTTCTGAATCGGTACACACCGCCGTTCGGTACACACGGAACGAATCTGTTTGCACTCCGCCTTCTTTCGCATCGGGGGCCGCTCCCGGGCCGTTTTCGGGACCGATTCCGATCGTCCTGCACGGTCTTGCTCACCGGAGGAAAATGGCATTTGTGAGGTGAGCTGCCTCACAAACTTGCGCCGTCTTGCTGTTCGGACTCGATTCAGATGATCTGACCAGGTTGCGAGGTCACGGGAGGGCACGGTAGGTCTGCTTAAGCCTTTCAGTGCATGACAGGCCGTCACATGGCCTTCGATAACGCATCTTTCGCCGCCGATCGCGGCACGACGCGCACTTTCATCGACGCAGGAGTCAAGAATTGAGTACCGAAGGATCGAACACGGGGAGCGGAGCGCACCGCCGTCCGACCGTCGGCGTGGTTCGTGAGACGAACGACGGGGAACGGCGGGTCGCGCTCGTGCCGAAGATCGTGCCCTCCTTGATCGGCAAGGGTCTCGACGTCGTCGTCGAGTCCGGTGCCGGCCAGGGCGCGCTGATTCCGGATGCGGCCTACAAGGAAGCCGGCGCGACCGTCGGCGACGCCTGGTCCGCCGACATCGTCGTCAAGGTCGCTCCGCCGAGCGACGCCGAGATCGCCCACCTGAAGTCCGGCCAGCGCCTGATCGGCTTCCTCGCCCCGCGCAACGCAGACAACCAGATCGGCGCCCTCACGCAGGCCGGAGTCGAGGCGTATGCCGTCGAGGCCATTCCGCGTATCTCCCGCGCGCAGGTCATGGATGCCCTGTCGTCGCAGGCGAACGTCGCCGGCTACAAGGCCGTGCTGGTCGCGGCGAGCGAATCCACCCGCTTCTTCCCGATGCTCACCACCGCCGCCGGCACCGTGAAGCCGGCGACCGTGCTGGTGCTCGGGGTGGGCGTCGCGGGTCTGCAGGCGCTGGCCACGGCGAAGCGTCTCGGTGGCCGCACCACCGGTTACGACGTGCGTCCCGAGGTCGCCGACCAGGTCCGGTCGGTCGGTGCCCAGTGGCTCGACCTCGGCATCGACGCCGCGGGTGAGGGCGGCTACGCACGCGAGCTCACCGAGGCCGAGCGGGCCCAGCAGCAGCAGGCGCTCGAAGACGCCATCAAGGGCTTCGACGTCGTCATCACCACAGCGCTCGTGCCGGGCCGCCCGGCGCCGCGCCTGGTGACCGCCGCCGCGGTCGAGGGGATGAAGCCGGGTTCGGTCATCGTCGACCTCGCCGGCGAGACCGGCGGCAACTGCGAACTCACCGAGCCGGGGCAGACCGTCGTCAAGCACGACGTCACCATCTGCTCGCCGCTCAACCTGCCCGCGACGATGCCGGAGCATGCCTCCGAGCTCTACTCGAAGAACGTGTACGCGCTGATCGAGCTGCTCCTCGACGAGTCGGGTGCCCTGGCCCCGGACTTCTCCGACGAGATCCTCGAGGCCGCCTGCGTGACGCGTTCGAAGGAGAACTCCTAGATGTACAACGAACTACTCGCGAACATCGCGATTCTGGTCCTGGCCGGATTCGTCGGTTTCGCCGTCATCTCCAAGGTGCCGAACACGCTGCACACGCCGCTGATGTCGGGCACCAACGCGATCCACGGCATCGTCGTGCTCGGCGCTCTCGTCGTGCTCGGTCATCTCCCCGGTGATGCCCACTGGGGCATCAAGATCATCCTGTTCGTCGCTCTGGTCTTCGGCACCCTGAACGTCGTCGGTGGCTTCGTCGTCACCGACCGCATGCTCGGGATGTTCAAGCAGCGCAAGGACTCCCCGGCTGCACAGAAGAAGGGGGCTGACGCCTGATGGGCTACCTCGTCTCGGTCCTGTACATCATCGCCTTCGCGATGTTCATCTACGGTCTGTCGGGTCTGACGGGCCCGAAGACCGCAGTCCGCGGCAACTACATCGCCGCCGTCGGTATGTTCATCGCAGTCGTCGCGGTGCTCATCGACATCCGTGACACGGAGAACTGGGGTCTGATCATCGGCGGTCTGGCCGTCGGCATCATCCTCGGCGTCCCGCCGGCACTGAAGACCAAGATGACGGCAATGCCGCAGCTGGTCGCGCTGTTCAACGGCGTCGGTGGTGGCACCGTCGCACTCATCGCGTGGGCCGAATATCTCGAGTCCACCAGCTTCACGACGTTGGACGACGACCCGACCGTGGTCATGATCGTCGGTTCACTGTTCGCCGCGATCATCGGCTCGATCTCGTTCTGGGGTTCGCTCGTCGCCTTCGCGAAGCTGCAGGAACTGCTGAACAAGACTCTCGAGCGCAAGCTCGTCGCGTCGGCGAAGCTGTTCCAGCTGGCCAACATCGTCCTCGTCCTCGCGTCGATCGCCATCGCCGTCTACATCGGCATCAGCGCCGACGGTGACCCGCTGGCCTCGTGGTGGATCCTGGCGCTGCTCATTGCCGCCGGTCTGATGGGTCTGTTCGTCGTGCTGCCGATCGGTGGCGCCGACATGCCGGTCGTCATCTCGCTGCTCAACGCCCTGACGGGTCTGTCGGCAGCAGCTGCCGGTCTCGCGCTGAACAACCAGGCCATGATCGTCGCGGGCATGATCGTCGGTGCTTCGGGCACGATCCTGACCAACCTCATGGCCAAGGCCATGAACCGGTCGATCCCCGCGATCGTCTTCGGCGCCTTCGGTGGCGGCGAGGCGGCCGCCGGTGTGGCCTCGGCGTCGGGTGGCACGGTCAAGGCCACCTCGGCCTCGGACGCCGCCATCCAGATGGCGTACGCCAACCAGGTCATCGTCGTTCCCGGCTACGGTCTGGCCGTCGCCCAGGCGCAGCACGCCGTCAAGGAGATGGCAGCGCTGCTCGAGGACCGCGGTGTCGAGGTCAAGTACGCGATCCACCCGGTCGCCGGTCGTATGCCCGGCCACATGAACGTCCTGCTCGCCGAGGCCGACGTCGAATACGACGCGATGAAGGAGATGGACGACATCAACGGCGAGTTCGGCCGCACCGATGTCACCATCGTCATCGGCGCGAACGACGTCACCAACCCGGCTGCCCGCCTGGACTCGACGAGCCCGATCTACGGCATGCCGATCCTCAACGTCGACCAGTCGAAGTCGGTCATCGTGCTCAAGCGCTCGATGAGCTCCGGTTACGCCGGTATCGACAACCCGCTGTTCACCGCCGACAACACGTCGATGCTGTTCGGTGACGCGAAGAAGATGGTCTCGGAGGTCACCGAGGAACTGAAGGCCCTGTAGGCCTTCCGGACCTGTCGCTGCTCCGTCACGGCGCCCACGCGGATCACCGCGTGGGCGCCGTCGGCGTCAGTACGGGAGCCAGCAGTGCGGCGAGGAGCACGCATGCGAGCGGTACGACCATCGCCGTCGTGAGGGAGGTCGCCTCGGCGATCCACCCGATGCACGCAGGGCCGGCCAGGAAACCCAGATAACCCAGACCGACGACGCGGGACATGTTCGCGCCGGGGGATCCCGAATCGAGATTGCCCGCGGCGCTGAACAGCTGCGGGAGGGCACCGGACAACCCCAGGCCGAACAATGCCCATCCGGCGAGTGTGAGGACCAGCCACGGCGACAGTGCCACGGCGCCGATCCCGACCGCGGCGACCAGCGTTCCGTATCGGATGACGGCGGCGCTGCCGAACCGGGCGGTGACCCGGTCGGCGACGAAGCGCCCGATCGTCATGGTCGCCGAGAACGCACCGAACGCGAGCGCGGCCACCGACTCCGGGCTGCCGAGCCGTTCCTGCACCTGCAGCGCGCTCCAGTCGTTCGCGACCCCCTCGCACAGCATCAGCGCGAACGCCACACCTCCGAGCAGCACCACGCGGCGCGAGTAACCGGCCCGGGGCCCCGGTGACGACGATCGGATCGGCGGCTCCGTCCGGACGAGGCGCGGCCCCGCCCGGCCCACCACCGCGGCCGCGACGACCCCGGCGACCGCGAGCGTGAGCGCGGGGCGAACCCCGGCGGCCAGGGCGGCCGCGCCCACCAGCGACCCGGCGATCCCGCCCGCGGAGAACAACCCGTGGAAGGCCGACATGATCGGTCGCCGGTACCGCTGTTCGACCACGACCGCCTGGGAGTTCATCGACACGTCCAGCGCGCCGTTCGCGAAACCGAACACTGCGAGAGCGAGTCCGAGCTGCCACGGCGCCGCGGCCAGGCCCGGCCCGACCACCGTCAGGGACAACATCAGAGCGAAGACGATCGTCGTGCGGTGGCTACCGATCAGGTCGGCGAGCCGACCCGTCACGTGCATCCCGCCGAGCGCCCCGAGGGCGAGCAGCAACAGCAACGATCCGAGTGCCGCGTGATCGATGCCCACCCGTTCCCGGATCGCCGGGATGTGGACGACCCACAGGGCGAGCAGGAAGCCGTTGAGCCCGAAGATCGCGAACACCGCCGCCCGGGCGTGCGTGAGCCGGTCCGTCGTCCGTTGCGAATCCACCACGTGGAGGCACGCTACCGAGCGTTCGCGGCCCCTACGTATCGGCGAGCAGCATGGGCACGGGATCGCCGAGGAACGCACCGATCGTCGCGAGTGCCCGTCCCGCCTGCTCCCCGTCGACGAGCCGATGGTCGAACGACAGCGACAGCGTGACCACCTTCCGGATCGCGAGAGCACCGTCCACGACCCACGGGCGGTCGGAGATCGCGCCGACGGCGAGGATCGCCGACTCGCCGGGATTGAGGATCGGTGTTCCCCCGTCCACCCCGAACACCCCGACGTTCGTCACCGAGACCGTCGAACCCGTCAGCTCGGGCGGCGTGGAGCGGCCCGTCCGCGCGCGGTCGGCGACCTCGGCGATCGACCGGGCCAGGCGCGGCAACGACAGGCGCTGGGCCTCCCGCACCACGGGAACCTTCAGGCCGTCCGAGGTCGCAGTGGCGATCCCGAGATGCGCGTCGTGGTGGAGCACGATCTCGCCCGTGTCGTCGTCCCAATGCGCATTGAGCGACGGCTCGTCGGCGATCGCGTGCAACAGCGCGCGGGAGACGATGCTCAGCGCCGTCGGACGGACGCCTTCGAAGGCCGGCGACGCGCGCAGGGTCGACACCAGGTCGACGGTGGCGGTCGCGTCGCACGTGAGGAAGACGCTCGCGTGCGGGGCGGTGAAGGCGCTGCGGGAGACTGCCTCGGCGGTCCGCTTGCGCACCCCTCCGACGGGTATCCGTGTGGTCCGTTCGGGGGACGCCTCAGGGGCGGGTGAGTGTGGTCGTTCGGCGGTAGGTTCGTCGCCGTGTCCGGCGGTGCGCCGCACGTCGTCGCGCGTGATCACACCGCCGCGGCCGGTGCCCGTCACCGTGTCCAGATCGACCTCGAGGAGAGCCGCGAGTTTGCGTGCGCCGGGCTTCGCGTCGGGTCGTGCGGGAGGGGGATCACCGTCGCGGGCACGACCGGCGTCCGCCGAGATGCGGCGGGTCGCGCGTCTGCTCTGCGGGGCGTCGCCGGGTCCGTATCCGACGAGCACCGACGGTCGGGACGGGCCGTCGCTGTCACCGGCCGGTTCGGCGGGCCCGTCCTCGGTGGCGATCCGCAGCAGGGGTGCCCCGACCGGCACCGTCTGTCCCGGCTCGACCAGCAGTTCCTCGACCGTGCCGCCATAGGGCGACGGCAGTTCCACCGTGGCCTTGGCGGTTTCGACCTCCCCGATGACCTGGTTGAGTTCGACACGATCGCCGACCGCGACGACCCAGTGCACCCAGTCCGCTTCGGTGAGTCCCTCACCGAGATCGGGGAGACGGAATTCCTCTACTGCGCGTGTGGGATTCGTCATCGGTGCGCCTCACGCTGCGAGTGCGCGGTCGACCGCGTCGAGGATGCGATCCGGGTCGGGACGGTGGTGGGATTCGAGTTTGGCCGGGGGATAGGGGATGTCGAATCCGCCGACCCGCAGGACCGGTGCCTCGAGCTGGTAGAAGCACCGCTCGGTCGTGCGGGCGGCGATCTCCGCCCCGATGCCGCAGAAGACCGGCGCCTCCTGCACGACGACGAGCCGGCCGGTTCGCCGCACCGACGCCTCGATCGTGTCGAAGTCGATGGGGGACAGCGACCTCAGATCGACGACCTCGAGCGAATGTCCTTCCGCTTCGGCGATGTCGGCTGCGCGTAGCGCGGTAGCGACCAGCGCACCGAAGGTCACGATCGTCGCGTCCGAACCGGACCGGACGACCCGCGCGGACGTGAGCGGCAGGTCGGGTGCGGTCTCCGTGTCGATCTCACCGCGTTCCCAGTAGCGGTGCTTCGGTTCGAGGAAGATCACCGGGTCGTCGAGCGCGACGGCCTGCTGGATCATCGAGTACGCATCGGACGGGGTACTCGGGCTCACGACCCGCAGACCCGCGGTGTGGGTGAAGTACACCTCCGGTGATTCCGAATGATGTTCGACCGCACCGATGCCGCCGCCGTAGGGGATCCGGACGGTGAGCGGGGCCACCACGGCACCGGCCGTGCGGTAGTGGATCTTCGCGACCTGCGAGACGATCTGGTCGAAGGCCGGATAGACGAAGCCGTCGAACTGGATCTCGCACACGGGTCGGTAGCCGCGCAGCGCCATCCCGAACGCCGTTCCCACGATCCCGGATTCGGCGAGGGGAGTGTCGATCACACGACCTTCACCGAAATCCTTCTGCAGGGTGTCGGTGATGCGGAAGACGCCGCCGAGGGTGCCGACGTCTTCACCCATGATGACGACCTTGGGGTCGCGTTCGAGTGCGCGGCGGAGTCCGGCGTTGAGGGCACCGCCGAGGGTCATCGTCGTGGTGGTCATCGTCGCGCCTCCTCCGTGGGGCCGAAACTCGCCAGATATTCGGCGTAGTCCGCGCGTTCCTGTTCGACGAGCGGATGCTCGGTGGCGTAGACGTGGTCGAACAGGGCGGCGGGTTCGGGGTCGGGCATCCCGAGCGTGCCGCGCCGGAGTCGCATCGCGGCATCGTCGGCAGTGGTCCGGACCTCGTCGAAGAAGTCGTCGTCGGCGTGCCCTTCGCGTTCGAGCAGTCGTCGCAACCGATCGATGGGGTCGCGTGCCTGCCACTCCTCGAGATCGGCGGGTGTGCGGTAGCGGGTGGGGTCGTCGGAGGTCGTGTGCGGGCCCATGCGGTAGGTGAGTGCCTCGATGAAGAACGGACCGGCACCCTCGCGGGCATGCCGGACGGCACGCCGGGTCACCGCCAGGACTGCGAGGACGTCGTTGCCGTCGACCTGCACGGCCGGCATCCCGAATCCGGCGGCGCGCCGGGCGAGGGGGACCGGACTCTGCACGTGGGTGGGCACGCTGATCGCCCAGTGGTTGTTCTGGCAGATGAACACCACGCCGACACCCCAGCTGACCGAGAAGACCATGGCCTCCGAGAGGTCGCCCTGGCTCGTGGCGCCGTCGCCGAAGTACACGACGGTGGCGATCTCGGCTCCGTCGAGCTTCGCGCCCATCGCGTAACCGGTGGCGTGCAGGCCCTGGGCTCCGACGACGATGGCTGGGTTGGTGGTGGCGACCGTCTGCGGATCCCATCCGGACAGTCCGCACCCACGCCACAGGCGGGTCATGTCGGCGGGGTCGACGCCGCGGCACAACGCGACGGCGTGCTCGCGGTAGCTGGTGAAGACGTAGTCGTCGGGCGCGAGTGCCCGGGCGGAGCCGACCTGCGCGGCCTCCTGGCCCTGGAGCGGCGCCCAGAGGCCGAGCTCACCCTGCCGTTGGAGCGCCGTGGCTTCCGCGTCGACGCGTCGCGCGACGACCATGTCGCGGTAGAGCCCGCGCAGTTCGTCGGGGCCGACGTCGGCGACGAGTGGGCCGTACTCGGTGTCGAGGACGCGTCGCCCGTCGGGTTGGATCAACTGGACCGGATAGACGGTCGGTACAACCATCGGATCACCTCGTCGGTGCGGATCCAGCGTGCCCTCGTGAGGCCCGACCGGATGATGTGTGCCGTACATCACATCATCCGGGCAATTCGCGCGTGCGCAATCGATCCGCTCCCAACCGTGCAGAAAGCACGGTTTCGGGGTGCTCCTAGCTGGCAGACTGCGGAAAATGACCAGTCTGGATGCCACCGATGCGCGTCTGCTGCTCGAACTCACGCGCACACCACGGGCCACGGGAGTCGAGCTGGCGCAGCGTCTCGGGTTGTCCCGCAATACCGTCCAGGCGCGCCTTGCCCGATGGGAGGCCGAGGGCGTGCTCGCCTCGTTCGACCGGCGGGTGGATCCCGTCAGCCTGGGTTATCCGCTTGCCGCCTACGTGGCGACCCGGGTCGATCAGCACCGTCTCGACGAGGTCGTCGACGAACTCGCACAGATCCCCGAGGTCACCGAGGTCTACGGGCTGACCGGGCAGATCGACCTGTCGGTGAAGGTGGTCGCCCGTGACGCCGACGACCTCTATCGGCTCGCGGGCCGGATCCTGAAGATCCGCGGCGTCGAGCGCACGGACATGTCGCTGGTAATGCAGGACCTCGTCCCGCAGCGCACAGCTCCGCTGCTGAACCGGGCGGCCGGGCGCAGCGGAGACGAGGCGACGTAGGGCGTCAGCGGCCCGCGTTCGGGGTGGCCAACTGGGCGGCGGCCTTGCGGATCTGATCGGGGATCGGGACGGGGCGGCGCGTCTGCGGATCGACGTAGACGTGGACGAACCGGCCGGTCGCCGCCGGGATCAGGGTGTCGTCGGCCTCCCGGAAGATTGCGAGCGAATAGGTGATCGACTGTGTGCCCAGACGTTCGACCGCCAGTCCGACCTGCAGGCGGTCGGGGAAGGACAGCTCGGCGAGATAGCGGCAGGAGGTCTCGGCCACGACCCCGATCGCGTCGAGTTCGCGGATGTCGACACCGGTGGTGGAGATGAGCCACCCGTTGACCGCCGAGTCGAAGTACGAGTAGTACGTGACGTTGTTGACGTGGCCGTAATGGTCGTTGTCGGCCCAACGCGTCTGCATGGGCCACAACACCGGGAACTGCTCCGGCTCAGGCGGGGCGGCTGGGCTCGTCGGTTGGCGGTTGCTCACGTCTCGACGATAGTGCTCTCCGCACGTCAAATCAGACCAACCCCCACGCCAATCCCGAACCGAGACGCAAAACCCCCGAATCGGACGTGCACAGGGCGTGTCCGCCCGCCGGGGTCGTCCCGGCACGCACGGCGTGTCGCCCCAAAGCCGGAACGGCGTGTGCCGTTCGTGTCAGGATCGGGTCATGTCCGATACCCCCGTTCTTCTCTCCACCGTCGAACTCGCCGAGATGATCGAGCAGGGCCGGTCGCCGGTGATACTCGACGTCCGCTGGGCACTCGGCGACAGACACGGACGGGACCGATTCCATGAGGGGCACATCAGCGGAGCGGTCTACGTCGACCTGGACGAGGATCTCGCCGATCCGCCCGCACCCGAGCTCGGTCGTCATCCGCTGCCCGACATCGACCGTTTCCAGGCCATCGCACGCCGGTGGGGGATCGACGACGGTGCTCTCGTCGTCGCATACGACGACAGCGGCGATCTCGCCGCGGCCCGCGCGTGGTGGCTGTTGCGCTGGGCGGGGCACTCCGAGGTGCGATTGCTCGACGGCGGACTGCAGGCGTGGATCGCCGGCGGGCACCCTCTCGCCGCGGGACCGGGCGGCGAGAAGAAGCCCGGCAACGTGACGTTGAGCCCCGGCCACATGCCCACCATCGGTCCCGATGAGGCCGCGACCTACGCGACCCACGGAGTTCTGCTCGATGCGCGCGCCCACGCACGGTACCGCGGCGACGAGGAGCCGGTGGATCGCCGGGCGGGCCACATCCCCGGCGCAGTCAGCGCGCCGACCACCGAGAACCTCCGTCAGGACGGGTCGTTCCTGCCCGCGGATCAGATCGCGCACCGCTTCTCGACGCTGGGCGTGAAGCGCACCGACGTCGCCGTGTACTGCGGATCGGGAATCAACGCCGCACACGAGATCGCCGCGCTCGAGATCGCGGGCATCGACGCCGCGCTGTATCCGGGTTCGTGGTCGCAGTGGTCGGCGGATCCGAAGCGGGAGGTCGCCACCGGCAGTTGAGCGGCGATCCGCCGGCCGATGCGCAGTTCTCGTCGACAATTCGTAACATCGCCGACGAGAACTGCACTCCGGAGGCGGGACCACCGGTCGTGAATGGGACTCGCGGAGCATCCCGGAGAAACGGCCGGCAAATTAACGCAAATGAAACATTTCGCCCGAGGTCGTACGGCTGCCACGGTAGGTGCTGCAGTCCTGGCGACCCTGCGCGGAGCGATCGTCGCCCACCTCGTCGAGGCCGCACCGGTGATCGCCGGCGAGTGCGAGGCGACCTACGGCGTCGACCTCGGCCCGTTCTTCACCGGCTGGTTCGTCGGCGACCTGGGGGGCGACACCGAGACCACCACGTTCGTGTTCCAGTCGGCGCGAACGGCCGCGTGGGTCAACAACTTCGATCTGCAGAACCCCCGCCACGCACGACATCACCCGCGTCGAGATGACCGTCGCGGTCGATGCCGCCGCCGTGGTGCTCGACGGTCTCGAACAGGGCCATATCGTCTGACGGCCGAGTCCTCCTCGGTCCCGACCGTTCAGGAACGGGAGTACTCCGACGCGCGGCGCACCTGCTCGCGCGTCGGGGTCACTCCCGTGTAGAGCTCGAACTGCAGTGCCGCCTGCAGCGCGATGACCTCGTCGCCCGTGATCACAGGGATGTCGTGCTCGCGGGCGAATCGGACGAGTGGGGTGTCCGGCGGGACGGCCACGACGTCGAAGACCCTCGACGCTGCGGCCACGAAGTCGTGGGGCAGTGGCAGGTCGTCCGCTTCGGCGCCGCCCGCCATCCCGATCGGAGTGGCGTTGACGATCAGCCCGGGTGCGACGTCGCTCGTGTCGGCGCGCCATTCGTAGCCGTACTTGCGTGCGAGCGGTCGTCCGGTGTCCCCGTTGCGCGCGACGATCGTTCCGTCGGTGAATCCGTTGTGGCGCAGCGCCGCTGTCACCGCCTTCGCCATGCCGCCGCTGCCCACTACCGTGACGGGGAGGGCGGAGTCGACGCGGTGCTCGACGAGCAGATCGCTCACCGCCTGATAGTCGGTGTTGTAGGCGTGCAGGACGCCGTCGTCGTTGACGATCGTGTTCACGGACTCGATGGCCCGCGCCGAATCGTGCAGCACGTCGACGAGGGGCAGCACGGCTTCCTTGAACGGCATCGACACCCCGGCGCCGCGGATGCCCAGGCCGCGTATCCCCGCCACGGCGTCCTCGATGTTCGCGGGCGCGAACGCCTTGTAGACGAAGTCGAGGCCGAGTTCCTCGTAGAGATGGTTGTGGAACCGGGTGCCGATGTTGCTGGGACGGCCGGACATCGAGATGCACAGCCGGGTGTCCTTGGAGATGCGCTCGAGCATTTGCTCACCGTAGACCCTACATGTTCGGAAACAGAGATTTTCTCAGGAGAGCACGTTGTTCTCACAACAAAGAACAAGATACTGTCCGATGCAAGGGAGACGATCTGGGTGCAGGAGGACTGAGATTCGAACGGGAAGGCGCGATCGTCTGGTGCATCATCGACCGGCCCGCAGCGCGCAACGCGTTCACCCCGGCGATGTACTGCGGACCCGAACGTGCGGTGCGACTGGTCGATTCCGATCCCGCCCTCGCCGCCCTCGTCATCTCCGCCGTCAACGGCATCTGCCAGGCGGGGAGACTGCTGGTCGCGATGATGTCACGGGCACGACTCCGCCGCGCCCACCAAGGCACGGTGGTCGTCGACCGTGATCGGCAACGCGTAGCGCACCGCCACGGTCAGGTACCGGCCGGCGAACCAGCAGCGGTAACCGGGAGCCGGTGGCAGCCACTGGGCCGGCGTGCCGTCGCGCTTGTCGAGGTTGGCCTGCCCGTCGACAGCGACGAGGTTGTAGGTGATGTCGTTCGCGAACCGGAGTCGACGTTCGGCGGGCCATGCGGCGGCACCGAGATCCCAGGCCGCGGCGAGCGGATAGATGTGATCGATGTGCACGGCGTTCGCCTCGGCACGCCGGAACTCCACGCGCGCACCGGTGTACGGATCGTTCAGGACCCCGCTCGTCACGACACAGTCGTCGGTGCCGGCCCGGAAGGTGGGGGAGGTGAGGTCGCGCGCGAGGACGTTGTTGCGGGTGTCGCAACCGTCGTGTCCACCGGCCCCGGGATGGTCGTCGGACCAGGCCGGACCGAACACGCATCGCTCGCCCGCGCCGCAGCCCCGCTGATAGCCGGGAACCTTCCGGCGCTGATCGACCACCGTCACCTGCTCGAGCAGGAGATGCACCTCGGCTCGGGTGGGGCTGCCCGGCACCGTCCCGGACCCCGGCGCGGTGCGGTCCCACAACCAGGACACCGCCACCGCGACCACCACTGCCGCCACCCACCACGTCGCGTTCCCCCCACGCACGCGGCGATCCTGACATGCCCTGCCGACAGGATCTTCAGGGCACGGTGACGACGATCTTCCCGCCGGCGTGCCCGGACTCGACGAGTTCCAGCGCAGCCCCGGCCTCGGTGAGCGGAAAGGTCCGCTCGACGCGCGGCGTCAGAACACCACGCTCGACGAGCGCCACGACCTGCTCGAACACCTCCCGGGTCCGTCGCCGCGTGATTCCCGAACCGCCCAGCTCCTCCGCGCGTGCCGGATCGGCGACACTCACGACCCGTTCCGGTGCCCGCGTCAGCGCGACCGCCCGCTCGAGCACGTCGCCACCGACGAGGTCGACGACCGCGGTCACCGCCCCGCACCGTTCCGCGGTGGCCGCGACCCGCGCGTCGAACCCGTCACCGGACTCGATCCACAGACCGCCGCACGATTCGACGAGATCCCGTTTCCCCGCACTCGCCACACCGAGGACGGCGGCGCCGGCGTTGTGCGCGAGCTGCGTCGTCGCCGACCCGACACCACCACCGGCACCCAGGACGAGGACGGTGTCCGCATCGACGATCTCGAGATACTCGACGATGTCGAAGGCCGTTCCGGCCGCGACCGGAAGGGTCGCCGCCACCTCGAACGGCACCGACTCGGGCACGAGCGCAGCAGCCCGCGCGTCGACGAGGGTGTACTCGGCGTAGCCGCCGTAGCCCTCCGCGGCGGCCCCGAAGACGGCGTCGCCCGGCCGGAAGCCGGTGTCCGGACCGGCGGCCTCCACCACACCGGCGACCTCCCGGCCGAGGACCGCCGGGAAGTGCACCGTGACGCTGCCTGTGCGCCGTCCGGACCGCACCTTCCAGTCGGCGGGGTTCACGCCCGCGGCCCGGACTGCCACGAGGAGCTGCCCCGGACCGGGCGGTGGGACGGGGGTGTCGAACAGCTGCTGTGTCTCCGGACCGCCGTACTCCACGAAGCCGTATACGCGTGCCATGGGACCCAGCCTGCCATCGGGGTCGGGTGCGGCTGGCACGATAGTGGGCATGTTGCACGGGCTGTGGTCACCGGGATCCGGCCTGATGCTGTGGTGGGACCCCGCCGCAGAGCCCGATCCCGACGCGCTGCCGTCTGCGCTGCGCCGGTGGATCGACCGCCCGTTCCGCCATCGCGTCACCCTCACCTTCCCTACGGAGACCGAGCCGAGCACGCTGCCCGCCGTCGCGGTCGCACCGGCGGACGCAGCCGAGCTTCTGCTGGACATGCCGCGGCGTCCCGGGGGTGTCGGCGGCGATCTGCGATATCTCGCGCACGTCGCCCGTGGCATCGAGAGGTGGGCGCAGGCCGGCCGCGTCGCACCGGAGCTCGTGCGTGTCGAGAAGCAGTGGTGGGCGCGGTGGCGCCTGCTCGGCGGCGAGAAGACGCGGGCCTGGTCCGCCGAACTCGCGGCCGCGATGTCTCCCGCGCAACGACAGCTCGGACGGCCCGTCGATCTCCTCGACGATCTGTGCCGCGAACTGACCGACCCCATCGTGCGCACCCTCCACGGCTCGTCGACCTCGCTGCACCCCCTCGTCGCTGCACTGGCCGAGGGCAGTCCCCATCCCCGTGGCACCCAGCGCATGGCCGATGCGCTCGAGGAATGGCGCGCCAGCCTCGCCGGATACGAACCCGACCTCGTGCTGCGCCTCGTCGAACCGGACGACGTCGACGACGGGGTCGGAGCCGACTCCATCTGGCGGCTCGAGGTGTGCCTGCGTCCGGAGGGACAGTCCCCGACGCCGCTGCCCGTCGAGGACACCGACCCGCACCTGCTCCAGATCGGCGTGCGCAAGCTCGGGACCGCGCTCCAGGCCTATCCCCGCCTGCAGGACGTGCCCCGCGATCCCGACAGTCTCGACCTTCTGCTGCCCACCCCGGTCGTCGTCGATCTCGTCGAGCACGGCGCCCGGGAGCTCGACGCCGCAGGCATCGCGGTGCTGCTACCGCGCGCTTGGACCCGGGTCGATCCGTCCCTGCGTCTGCAGGTCGAGTCACCCGTCGCCCCCGTGAGCGCCGACGACAGCGTCGTCGGGATGAACGCGATCGTCTCGTACGAATGGCAGCTCGCCGTCGGCGACATGCTGCTCACCCCGTCGGAGATGGAAGAGCTCGTCGCGGCCAACAGCGACCTGGTCAAACTGCGCGGCAAATGGGTGCGGGCCGATGCCGAGGCGCTGGCCCGCGCGGCCCGGTACGTCACCGCGCATTCCGCCGAGGACGCGACCCTCGGGTCGTTGTTCGCCCAGTTCACCGGCGACGATGCTCCGCCCGCGGAGGTCACCGAGATCTCCGCCTCCGGCTGGGTCGAGATGCTGCTCGACGGGCAGGCGCACCCCGAGCCTGTCCCCGTGCCGGCGGGATTGAACGCCGAACTGCGTCCCTACCAGCAGCGCGGCCTCGACTGGCTCGCGTTCATGAGCCGGCTCGGTCTCGGCGCCGTGCTCGCCGACGACATGGGCCTGGGCAAGACCATCCAGGTGCTCGCGCTGCTCGCCCATGAACGAGAGTCGGGCCTGCGGAACGCCCCGACCCTGCTGGTCTGCCCGATGTCGGTGGTGGGCAACTGGCAGCGTGAGGCCGAACGGTTCGTGCCCGACCTGCGGGTGCACGTCCACCACGGCGCCCAGCGGCTGAGCGGACCGGCGCTCGCCGCCGCTGCCGCCGACCACGATCTCGTGGTGACGACGTACGCCATCGCCGCCCGCGACGTCGCGCAGCTCGCGACGCTGACCTGGCAACGCGTGGTCCTCGACGAGGCCCAGCACGTGAAGAACACCGCGACCGCGCAGTCCCGCGCCACGCGCGCCGTGCCCGCGGCGCACCGGATCGCGCTCACCGGCACACCGGTGGAGAACCGGCTCGAGGAACTGCGCGCGATCCTGGACTTCGCGAATCCGTCCCTGCTCGGCACCGCGGCGTCCTTCCGGGCCCGCTTCGCGGTGCCGATCGAGCGCGACCACGACGCCGTCGCTGCGGCGCGGTTGCGGGCGCTGTCCGCACCGTTCGTGATGCGCCGCGTCAAGACCGACCCCGACGTGATCTCCGATCTGCCCGAGAAGTTCGAGCAGACCGTGCGCGCCAACCTCACGGCCGAGCAGGCCGCCCTGTATCGGGCCGTCGTGGACGACATGATGCGCCGGATCCGGGACAAGGAGGGCATGGCCCGCAAGGGCGCGGTGCTCGCGGCGCTGACCCGGCTCAAGCAGGTGTGCAACCACCCCGCGCACTATCTGGGCGACGGCTCGCCCGTCCTGCGTCGCGGACGGCACCGCTCGGGCAAACTCGGCCTGGTCGAGGACATTGTCGAGTCGGTGCTGGCCGACGGCGAGAAGGTGTTGCTGTTCACGCAGTTCCGCGAGTTCGGTGAGCTCGTCGTGCCCTATCTCGAGGAGCGGTTCGCCACGACGGTGCCCTTCCTGCACGGGGGAGTGTCCAAGGGCCGGCGCGACGCGATGGTCGACGGCTTCCAGAGCGAGGGCGGACCGCCGATCATGGTGCTCTCGCTCAAGGCGGGCGGCACCGGACTGAACCTCACCGCCGCCAACCACGTCGTGCATCTCGACCGGTGGTGGAATCCGGCGGTGGAGAACCAGGCCACCGACCGTGCGTTCCGGATCGGGCAGCGTCGCGACGTCCAGGTCCGCAAGCTCGTCTGTGTGGGAACGGTGGAGGAGCGTATCGACGAGATGCTCACCGGCAAGCAGGAACTGGCCGAGATTGTGGTCGGGGCAGGGGAGAACTGGATCACCGAGCTGTCCACCGATCAGCTGCACTCCCTGCTCACCCTCGGCGACGACGCGGTGGGGGACTAGATGGCACGGGGCAACGTACGCCGCTACGGCACGGCCCGCCGGATCGACGGCGGCATCGAGGCGCGCACCAAGCGGGGCTCGATCGGCCGCAGCTGGTGGTCGAAGGAACTGATCTCGGCGATGGAGGAGGTCGCCGAGAAGGGGCGACTGACGCGGGGCCGTGCGTATGCACGCGCCGGCCAGGTGATCTCCATGCGGCTCGAACCCGGAGCGGCCGTCGGCGACGTGCAGGGCAGTCAACTCACCCCGTTCACCTCGGCGGTGCGGGTGCGCACGCTCGACGAGGAGGCGGTGGGAGACCTCGTCTCGCTCGTCCGCTCGTCGCCGGGCATGCTGGCGCGACTTGCGGCGGGCATCCTTCCCGAGGAACTCGGATCGGCCCTCCTCCCGCGACGCGCGGGTGAACTCGACTTCGACTGCACCTGCCCCGACGACGGGTGGCCCTGCAAGCACGCCGCGGCCGTCGCCTACCTGCTCGCAGAACACGTCGACGACCAACCGTTCGCGGTCCTGACCCTGCGCGGGGTGGACCTCGCGACGCTGATCGGCGGCGTCGACGATGCGGGCGCCGACGAAGAGGTGGCCGCGGCGCGGGACTTCTACGGCGACGACACCGAGTTGTCCGAGCTGCCCACGGAGCGGTTCCGTCCCGCGCTCGAAGACCTCGATCCGATGCTGCTGCGCCGCGCGTTGCGGGCCGGCGGAACCGACGAAGCCGTGGTGATCCGGGGGATCATCGACCTCGAGGATCTCTACCGCCGCATGCGTTGACCTCGATCGGTCGCCGGTGGTTGTGTCGTCCGTCCCCGGGGTATGCCGCCCGTGAAGGTGACGGCTCCGGTCGCGCCACCGACAGCACATGCCACGAGTGGAGGATTCATGCGGACTCCGGAAGCATCGTCGACAGCGCGGGAGAACGCCGAACGTGCGGTCGATGCGGTCCAGCAGGAGGCCGACACCTATCGGAACGGGGAGGATCGACCCCTCGGTGGATATGCGGTGCTCATGTCCGTGTACCTCACCACTGTCGGCACGCTCGGCGCCGTCGCGGCAAAGCGCGGGTGGCCGATGCCGAAGCCCGATGCCGGCGATCTCGTGGTGACCGCGCTCGCGAGCCACAAGGTCTCCCGGATCGTGAGCAAGGCGGCGGTGACCAGTCCCGTCCGCGCACCGTTCACGAAGTTCGACGGCCCCGGTGGTCCGGCCGAGGTGATGGAGCAGCCCCGCAAGTCGTCGCGGGTCCGTCACGCCGTCGGGGAACTGCTGGCCTGCCCCTTCTGCCTCGACCTGTGGACGGTGACGGCGATGGTCTTCGGCCGCGTCTACGCTCCGAATCTCACGCGTCTGGTGGCGGGTTCGTTCGCGGCGTTGACCGGAGCCGACTTCCTGCACCTGGCGTACGCGAAGGCGCAGCAGATCGCCGAGGGCTGATATCGGCCCCTCGAGCATCGACCCCCTCGCGCATCGACCGTGCGTGAGGGGTGCCGGCCGATCCGGTCCGGTGTGACGGTAGACATACGTGGACTTCCAACTATAGGATGAGCGAAGACTTCGGGCCTTCGCCCGTTCGCGCCGAAAATCGCACATCCCACGTCATCGCACACCAGTAAAGGACGGGATCGGACATGAGCGTTCGAGAATTGACCCACTTCGTCGGCGGGCAGCACGTCGCCGGCACCTCCGGCCGCTTCGCCGACGTCTTCGCCCCCAACACCGGAGAGGTCCAGGCCCGCGTGCCGCTCGCGGCCGACTCCGAGGTCGACGCCGTCATCGCCAACGCCGCCGAGGCGCAGAAGGTGTGGGCGTCCTGGAATCCTCAGAAGCGCGTGCGCGTGCTCATGAAGTTCGTGTACCTGGTGCAGGAGAACATGGACGAGCTCGCCCACCTGCTGTCGAGCGAGCACGGCAAGACCGTCCCCGACGCGAAGGGTGACATCCAGCGCGGCCTCGAGGTGATCGAGGTCGCCATCGGCGCCCCGCATCTCCTCAAGGGTGAGTACACCGAGTCCGCAGGCGGCGGAATCGACGTGTACTCGATGCGTCAGCCCCTCGGCGTCGTCGCCGGGATCACCCCGTTCAACTTCCCGGCCATGATCCCGCTGTGGAAGGCCGGCCCGGCGCTCGCTGCCGGAAACGCGTTCGTGCTCAAGCCTTCCGAGCGCGACCCCTCCGTGCCGCTCCGTCTGGCCGAGCTGTTCCTCGAGGCCGGCCTGCCCGCCGGTGTGTTCAACGTCGTCAACGGCGACAAGAGCGCCGTCGACTACCTGCTCAACGACCCGCGCATCAAGGCGATCGGCTTCGTCGGTTCGACCCCCATCGCGCAGTACATCTACGAGACGGCCGCGAAGAACGGCAAGCGCGCACAGTGCTTCGGTGGTGCGAAGAACCACGCGATCGTCATGCCCGACGCCGACCTCGACCAGGTCGCGGACGCACTCGTCGGCGCCGCCTACGGCTCGGCCGGTGAGCGCTGCATGGCGCTGTCCGTGGCCGTCCCCGTGGGCGAGGAGACCGCGGATCGCCTCGTCGCCAAGCTCACCGAGCGCATCGCCGAACTGCGTATCGGCACCAGCTTCGACGAGAAGGCCGACTTCGGTCCGCTCGTGACCGCTGCCGCCCGCGACCGCGTGCACGGCTACATCGCCCAGGGCGTCGAGGAAGGTGCCGAGCTGGTCGTCGACGGCCGCGACTTCGTCCTCGAAGGTCACGAGAACGGCTTCTTCTCCGGCGCAACCCTGTTCGACAAGGTCACCCCCGAGATGTCCATCTACAAGGAGGAGATCTTCGGCCCCGTGCTCACCGTGGTGCGTGCGCGTGACTACGAGGACGCCCTGCGCCTGCCCACCGAGCACGAGTACGGCAACGGCGTCGCGATCTTCACCCGCGACGGCGACACCGCCCGCGACTTCGCGGCCCGCGTCGAGGTCGGCATGGTCGGCATCAACGTCCCGATCCCCGTTCCGATCGCGTACTACACCTTCGGTGGCTGGAAGGCCTCCGGCTTCGGCGACCTCAACCAGCACGGCCCCGACGCCTTCCGCTTCTACACCAAGACCAAGACGGTCACGCAGCGCTGGCCGTCCGGTGTCAAGGAAGGCGACATCGAGGGTGCGCACGTGGCCGACACCGACCACTTCGTCATCCCGACGATGAACTAGGCGGTCCATCGATGTTCGTTCTCACCGACGACGACCGGGCGATCCGCGACACCGCCCGCGACTTCGCCACCGAGTATCTGGCCCCGAACGCGGTCGAATGGGACCAGAGCAAGCACTTCCCCGTGGACGTGCTGCGCAAGGCCGCCGAACTGGGCATGGGCGGGATCTACGTCCGCGAGGACGTGGGCGGATCGGGGCTGCGACGCCTCGACTCCGTCCGCATCTTCGAGGAGCTCGCGAAGGGCTGCCCGTCCATCGCCGCCTACATCTCCATCCACAACATGGTCACGTGGATGATCGACAAGTTCGGCAACGACGACCAGCGCAAGCAGTGGATCCCGAAGCTCTGCACGATGGAGCACCTCGCGAGCTACTGCCTCACCGAGCCGGGCGCCGGATCCGACGCAGCGGCCCTGAGCACCAAGGCCGTTCGTGACGGCGACGAGTACGTGCTCACCGGAGTCAAGCAGTTCATCTCCGGCGCCGGCACGTCCGACGTCTACGTGGTCATGGCCCGCACCGGCGACACCGGCGCCCGCGGCATCTCGGCGTTCATCGTCCCGAAGGACACCCCCGGGCTGTCCTTCGGCGCCAACGAGAAGAAGATGGGCTGGAACGCGCAGCCCACCCGCCAGGTCATCCTCGACGGCGCCCGCGTGCCCGCCGAGAACCTCCTCGGCACCGAGGGCGGCGGCTTCCGGATCGCCATGCACGGCCTCAACGGCGGCCGCATCAACATCGCCGCGTGCTCGGTGGGCGGCGGCCAGACCGCCCTCGACCGGGCGGTCGCCTACCTCGCCGAGCGCAAGGCATTCGGCGAGCGGCTGCTCGACTCGCAGGCGCTGCAGTTCCGCCTCGCCGACATGCGGATCGAACTCGAGGCCGCACGCACGATGCTGTGGCGTGCCGCCGACGCGCTCGACCGCGGCGCCGACGACGTCGTGGAGCTGTGCGCGATGGCCAAGCGCTTCGCGACCGACACCGGTTTCGAGGTCGCGAACGAGGCGCTGCAGTTGCACGGCGGATACGGTTACCTTGCCGAGTACGGGATCGAGAAGATCGTCCGCGACCTGCGCGTGCATCAGATCCTGGAAGGAACCAACGAGATCATGCGGGTGGTCGTCGCGCGGAGCGTGGTGGCCGCAGCGCAGAACGGAGCGGCATGACCGGGCAGGAACCCGAGATCCTCATCGACGTGAAGGACGGCATCGGCCGTATCACGCTCAACCGACCCAAGGCCATCAACGCGCTCAACCACGCCATGGTCCTCGAGATGTCGAAGGCCCTGAGCGCGTGGGAGAACGACGATTCGGTGCGTGCGGTGCTGGTGCGCGGTGCCGGTGAGCGCGGCCTGTGCGCCGGCGGCGACATCGTCTCGATCTACCACGACGCCAAGGACGGCGGCACGGGGTCGCAGGACTTCTGGCGCGACGAGTACATCCTCAACGCCGCCATCGGTCGCTACCCGAAGCCGTACATCGCGATCATGGACGGCATCGTCATGGGCGGCGGCGTCGGGATCTCGGCGCACGGCAACGTCCGGATCGTCACCGAACGCTCGAGCATCGCGATGCCCGAGACCGGAATCGGATTCGTTCCCGACGTCGGCGGCACCTACCTGCTCTCGCGCACCCCCGGCGAGATCGGCACGCACATCGCGCTGACCACCGGACGGATGAAGGCCGGCGACGCCGTCACCCTGGGCTTCGCCGACCACTACCTGCCGTCCGAGTCGCTCGACAAGTTCGTCGCCGCACTCGAATCCGGCCCGCTCGAGGACGCGCTCGCCGAATACTCGCAGCCCGCACCGGAATCGGCGCTGCTCGGGCAGCGCGAATGGATCGACGCGGCGTACTCCGCCGACACCGTCGAGGAGATCGTCGAACGCCTTCGGGCTTCCGATGTTCCGGAGGCACGGGAGACCGCCGGCCAGGTGCTCGCGAAATCGCCTGTCGCGCTGAAGGTGACCCTCCGCTCGCTGCGTCACGCCCGGCAGCTCGGCAGCCTCGAAGAGGTGCTGAACGAGGAGTTCCGGGTCTCGACCGCCTCGCTGAAGTCGCACGACCTCGTCGAGGGCATCCGCGCACAGGTCGTCGACAAGGACCGCAACCCGCAGTGGTCGCCGGCGACCCTCGCCGATGTCACCGAGGCCGACGTCGACGCCTACTTCCAGCCGCTCGGCGATCTCGAACTCGGGCTCGCCGCTCCCAAGGAGAACGACCGATGAGTGAACTTCCCACCGTCGCCTTCCTCGGCCTCGGACACATGGGTGGGCCGATGGCCGCGAACCTCGTCCGCGCCGGGTACACAGTCAACGGTTACGACCCGGTTCCCGCTGCGCAGGAAGAGGCCACGAAGAACGGCATCACCGTCGCCGAGGCCGCGACCGACGCGATGCGCGGCGCCCAGGTCGTGATCACCATGCTGCCCAACGGCAAGCTCGTCCTCGACCTGTACGACGAGATCCTGCCTGCGGCCGAGGCGAACACGTTGTTCGTCGACAGCTCGACCATCGACGTCGCCGATGCCCGCGCGGCGGCGGACAAGGCACGCAAGGCCGGTCACCGTGCCGTCGACGCCCCGGTCTCCGGCGGTGTCGCCGGTGCCGCCGCAGGCACCCTCGCGTTCATGGTCGGCGGCGGCGAGGACGACTTCGCCACCGCGAAGCCGCTGCTCGAGGCCATGGGACGTAAGATCGTCCACTGCGGCGGGTCGGGCAACGGCCAGGCCGCGAAGATCTGCAACAACATGATCCTGGGCATCTCGATGATCGCCATCAGCGAGGCATTCGTCCTCGGTGAGAAGCTGGGCCTCGACAACCAGGCACTGTTCGACGTCGCGTCCAACGCGTCCGGTCAGTGCTGGGCGCTGACGAGCAACTGCCCGGTGCCGGGCCCCGTCCCGACCACCCCCGCGAACAACGACTACACGCCGGGCTTCGCGGCCGCGCTCATGGACAAGGATCTCGGACTGGCCGCGAACGCGGTGCGCGCCAACGGTGTCGAGGCCGAACTCGGACTGCGTGCAGCCGAGCTCTACCATCGTTTCAACACCGAGGGTGGTGGAGGACTCGACTTCTCCGCCATCATCACCGACATCCGAGACCGCTCGACCGTGAAGGACAGCCAGTGACCGATTTCGAGACCATCCTGCTCGACCGCAAAGGCCGCGTCGGCATCGTCACCCTCAACCGGCCGAAGGCGCTCAACGCCCTCAACAGCCAGTTGATGCGTGAGGTCGTCGCCGCCGTCGAGGAACTCGACGCGGACGACGAGATCGGTGCGATCCTGCTCACCGGCTCGGAGAAGGCGTTCGCCGCCGGCGCCGACATCAAGGAGATGGCTCCGAAGACCTTCGCCGAGGTCTACGCGGAAGACCTGTTCTCGCAGTGGGATCGGCTCTCGTCCGTCCGCAAGCCGATCGTCGCTGCGGTGTCGGGCTACGCGCTCGGTGGCGGTTGCGAGCTGGCGATGCTGTGCGACTTCATCATCGCGTCCGACACCGCCAAGTTCGGTCAGCCCGAGATCAAGCTCGGCGTCATCCCGGGCATCGGCGGATCGCAGCGTCTCACCCGCGCCGTGGGCAAGGCCAAGGCCATGGACATGTGCCTGACCGGCCGCAACATGGACGCCGAGGAGGCCGAGCGCGCCGGACTCGTCTCGCGCATCGTTCCCTCCGCCGAACTGTTCGACGTGGCGCTCGAGACGGCGACGACCATCGCGTCGATGTCGCTGCCGGTTGCGATCATGGCGAAGGAGGCCGTCAACCGGTCCTTCGAGACGACGCTGGCCGAGGGTGTGAAGTTCGAGCGCCGCGTGTTCCATTCGACGTTCGCCACCGCCGACCAGAAGGAAGGCATGGCGGCCTTCGTCGAGAAGCGCGCGCCGGAGTTCAAGCACGCCTGATCCGCACCACCCGTACACGACGAAGGGCCGCCCCGGACGGGGCGGCCCTCCTCGTTTCTCGGCAATCTCTCGCGCCTCACCACTTGGAAGGCGCACCGCCGGTGTCGAAGTCGCCAGCGTCGTGCCGCATCGTCGCGATGATGCGCAGCAGTGTGTCGATGTGCTCCTCCGGAATGCCGGGCCGGGCGAAGACCTCCGTGTTGAGCTTCTCCGTCGCCTGGATCGCCAATGCCCGTCCCTCGTCGGTGAGTTCGATGAGTGTGGCCCGTCGATCGCTCGGATGCGGGGTACGCCGGACCAGTCCGGCCTTCTCGAGCCGGTCGACGGCATTGGTGACGCTGGTGGGGTGCACCTGCAGGCGCGCGCTGGCCTTCGCCATCGGCAATGCTCCCGACCTGGTGAAATGCAGCAGCGTGAGCAGTTCGTAGCGGGCGAAGGTCAGGCCGAAGGGCTTGAGCACCTCCTCGACCCGCGCCATCATGATCTGCTGTGCCCGCATCACCGAGGTGACCGCGGCCATGCCGTCCGCGACTTCGCCCCAGCCGTGGGCGGTCCACTGGCGGTGGGCTTCGGCGATGGGGTCGAGGGGGAGTGGTGCGGGCATGCCTCCATCATCCCACGGACGAACGCGCAGGTAGCCAGGGCACACCGGTTTCCGGTGCCTTTCCTGCCGGGTTCAGCGGTACGCGTAGTCGCGGAAACGTTCGTCGACCTCGCCCACACTCAGCCCGAACTCCTCGAGCGTGTACCGGTGCGCGGGTTTCCTTGCCCCGCTGCGGCTTTCTTCGTGCAGGTCGGCCATCGCGCGTTCGGCCTCCGCGGTGAACGGCAGACCGAACCGGTCGTACAGGCCGCCGACGGTGCCGAGTGGATCGGCGACGAAATCCCGGTAGTCCACGTCGACGAAACGGGCGGGATCGTGCCGGCGGCGCACCTCGGTGAAATGATCGAAACCCCGTGCCCAGAGGTCGAGCTGGCTGCGCCCGATCGTCTCACCGACGAACGCGTCGGACCATCCCTCTGTGGCCTGCGCCGCGAGGCTGCACACCGACGGGATCACGGTGCGCGGATCTCGATGGGTGACGACGACGAGCGCGTCCGGATACACCGTGAGCAGTTCGTCCAGTGCGAACAGATGACTGGGATTCTTGAGCACCCACCGCTTGTCGGCGTCCGGCAGTCCGATGAGCTGCAGATTCCTCCGGTGCCGGGCATAGGCCGCGGTCCAGTCCTGCTCCGCGAGCCACTGCGAATAGGTGGGCAGGTGGGCCAGGCACTCGTAGGAGATCGAGCGGAACGACTGGCGCAGCAACTGCCAGCATTCCTCGACCTCGGCGGCCGACATGTAGTGCACACCCATGAATTCGGGATGCTCGACGTGGTGCTGTGCGAATCCGGCCTCGATCCCGGCGAAGACGGGATTCTCCGCCCAGGTCTCGCGAGGAGGTCGCGGTTGCGGCATCTCGGTCAGCCACATCTCGAGCCCCTGATGGGCGGGATCCGCGGCGAGTAGGCGGTGCAGTGCCGTCGTGCCGGTACGGGGCAGGCCGGTGACGAAGATCGGCCGGGTGACCGGGACGTCCGCGTGCTCGGGATGGGCAGCCCAGGCAGATTCCGACAGCAACCGCGCCACGAGGGCGCCGCGCAGGAAGACCCGTGACATCTTGCTGCCGAGCGGGGTGAGCTTCTCGTCCCGCGCATACGACTCGAGCAGGACCTCGAGCCCGTCACGGTAGTCGTCGTCGCCGAGATCGGTCAGGCCCGTCAGGCGGGTCGCGGAAGCGTGCAGATCCTCGACGCTGCCGACGGTGGTGCGTTCGCTCATGTGCTTTCCCGTTCAGTGGTGGTATTCGCCGCAGTTGACGTCGAGGCACTGGCCGGTGATCGCCGACGCCATCGACGAGGCCAGGAAGATCACCGCATCCGCGATTTCCTCGGTGGTCGGGAGACGCTTCAGATCGGAGGCGGCGGCGGTGTGCTCGTAGATCTGTTCGACGGTGGTGCCGTACTTTCCCGCCTGGTGTTCGAAGTACCCCTGCAGGAGCGGCCCCCAGATGTGCCCCGGTGCAACGGAGTTCACCCGGATTCCCTGCGGTCCGAGTTCCGTCGCCAGGGACTGCGACATCGCCAGCAACGCCGACTTCGCGAGTTTGTAACTGCCGTAACGTTCCTGGGAGTGCCGCAGCACCATCGAATTGATGTTGACCACCGCGCCGGCCGACTCGGCGAGGGCGGGGGTGAACAACTGCGTGAGCCGCAGCGCGCCGAGGACGGTGAGCTCCACGCTGTCCCGGATCTGCTGGAAGTCGGTGCGCGCCAACAGTTTCATCGACGGAACGGAGAACGCGTTGTTGACGAGCACGTCGACACCACCGAACTCCGAGACCGCAGACTCGACAAGGGCGGCGGCGGACTCGTCGTCGGTGATGTCGGTGGGCACGACCAGGGCCCGGCGGCCCGTGCTCTCGACTTCCGCTGCAACCTTCTCGAGCCGCTCCCGGGTCCGGGCGGCGAGCACCACGTCGGCGCCGTGTTCGGCGCACCGCAGCGCGAGGGTGCGCCCCAGTCCCGGGCCGACACCGGAGATCACGACGACGCGGTCGCGGAGCAGTCCCGCTGCCGCGCTCATGCGAGCATCCGATCGGCGACGCCCCGCTGACGGTCCGCGATGCGCTGCGCCCAGGCCTCGGGAGTGATGCGGTTCGAATCGTGGAAGGGCAGGACCTCGGAGAGCCGGTCGAACGGCACCACCTCGGCGGTCGGGCCGTCGGCTGCGGTGAGTTCGCGATCGAGGCGCTGCCAGCGGAACTGCAGGATCCCGCGGCTGCGGCCGAGGGTCTCGACCCAATTGGTCAGCCCCGGATCGCGGGCCGAGACCACGATCCGGACCATCCCGTCGGGATCGACCTGCGCCTGACTGTTGTTCAGGGAGGTCTGGTGGTGGATGTAGTCCAGGGAGATGTACCAGAGGCTGCCGATCTGGAAGCCCAGATAGGGCGCGTCGCTCGCCGGGAGGGTCAGGACCATCGCCTCGTCGTCGCCGAGTTCGTAGTGCCCGACGGATGAGTACTGCGTGTCGAGACCACCTGGGGTGCGGCGCGGCTCGGTGACCGTGTTCACCGGCAGCTTCAGGTAGAACCACTCGGGGAACTGCAGCCAGGTCTTCACCCGCGAGACCAGTGCGCGACCGGCGCGTTCGTAACGGGTGACCGCGTCCTGGTGGGTGGGTTCGGGTGCCGGGGTGCCGAGACTGTCGAGCCGGTGGATGCTCAGCATGCCGCGGCGCTGCGTCCAGTCGCTGTAGACCTCGCGGACCACGAGCTGCGACGAGCCGGGCGCGAGCGGGAAGTAGTTACGTTCCGGGTCTCGTGGGCGGGGTCCGAACCGCACCTGGAAGGTGCCGTCGTCGGCGATGGTCAACGCGCGGTCGTCGAAGGCCGTGACGTTGCCGGGCACCTCGGCGTCGGTGTAGTTGCCGGCCAGCACCTGGAAACTGAGATCGCAGGTCGTGCCGCGGCGCCCGGCGACGACGTACTCGGCGTCGTCGCGTATCGATGCGCCCCAGTACAGGGTGTCGGGATTGTCGAGGCCCATCTTCGCGTAGGGGCCGGTGCCGGTGACGAAGACCGGATGGGATCGGCTGTACGCGAAGGTGGCGTGGACGCACGCCGAGATCCCGCCCGCCAGATATCCGTATCCCTCGACGAGGTCCTGTTCGGTGCGGATGTGCGGGGCTGTGGCGACGAGCTTCTCGGCCTCGGCTATCGCCGCGGTGAGCGGATCGGTGAGCACTACGATCTCCTGTGGTCCAAATATGTACCGCTGCGGTAGTCTTCCGTTGCGCCGAGAGTAGAACGTGTTCCAGGGAGGGTCAATGGCTCGTCGCGAGACCGAGACACTCGGGAAGCCGACCGCCGGGGCGGGAGCCGCCCGCCGGTCGCCGCCCACGGAACGCGTCGTGCAGGTCCTCGACCACCTCGTCGCGCGACCCGGCGTCCGGTTCGGACTGTCGGAACTGGCGCGCGAACTCGATCTGAGCAAGCCCACCTGCTTGGGCATCCTCACCGTGCTCGCCGACGCGGGTTATCTGATCCGCGACCCCGTCGACAAGACCTACGGTCTCGGGCCGGCACTGATCGTCGCGGGACGCGCAGCCCAGCGCGGCTTCGCGTCCGGGCCGGTCGCCCACCGGCATCTCGCCGCCCTCTCCGAGGAGTTCGCCGTGATGTGCTCTGCGTCGGCGGTCGTCGGCGACCGGATCGCGGTGCTCGACGTCATCGGTGGCCACGGCACGGCCGCGGCGGCACGCGTGGGGGAGGTGTACCCCTTCGCGCCCCCGGTGGGGCTGATGTACGTGCTGTGGGACACCGACGAGCGCATCGAACAGTGGCTGCGGCGAGAGCCGACCCTGCCCGTGACCGTCGACCGCGACGAGCTGTGGCGGATCGTCACCGAATGTCGCCGGACAGGTTATCTGGCGGAGTCCCTCACTCCCGGCGGCCGTCGCCTGTACGCGCTCATGGCGGGAGTGGTCTCGCACGACCTCGCGCCCGAGATGAGGGAGATGCTGGCGGAACTCGTGGCCAGCCCCGGCGAGCGCGTGCTGCTGCCCGACGCCTTCGCCGCGGGGGAGAAGCGGGCGGTCAACCTCGTGGCCGCCCCGGCCTACGATCCCGACGGCCACCAGTCGCTCGTGCTCACGCTGCACCTCGAGCGGGAAGTGGACGCCGCCGGGATCGAACGGTACGGCGCGGCACTCGTGGCGGTCGCGGATGCGATCACCGCAGATCTCGGCGGACACCGGCCACCGCGCTGACGGAGGGCTGCGGAGACCACCCGTTGACCTGGAATTGAAACTCGTTCTACTGTTGCGCAGTAATCTTCGACCGCATCGGTACACATGTGTACCGAGCCGGGTGAGAGGGGCGCGAGTGACCACGGTGCCACCGCAACGACCACCGACCTACGAACTTTCGCTGCTCGGTGCGCTCGAAGCCGAGTCCGTGCACATCTTCCGCGAGGTCGCCGCGACCTTCTCCCGTCCCGTCCTGCTGTTCTCGGGTGGTAAGGACTCCGCGGTGATGCTCCACCTCGCGGCCAAGGCGTTCTGGCCGGCGCCGCTGCCGTTCCCCGTCCTGCACATCGACACCGGGCACAACTTCGACGAGGTGATCGACTTCCGCGACCGCACCGTCGAGCGCCTGGGGATCCGGTCGATCGTCGCCTCGGTGCAGGACGACATCGATGCCGGGCGTGCCGTCGAGGACGACGGACCGCACGCGACCCGCAACCGGCTGCAGACCGGAACCCTCCTGCGCGCGTTGCGGGAAGGGGGATTCGACGCCGTCTTCGGGGGTGCTCGTCGCGACGAGGAGAAGGCCCGCGCGAAGGAACGCGTCTTCAGCCTGCGCGACGAGTTCGGGCAGTGGGACCCGAAGGCGCAGCGACCCGAACTGTGGCAGCTGTACAACGGCCGGCACCGCCGCGGCGAACACATGCGGGTCTTCCCGCTGTCCAACTGGACCGAACTCGACATCTGGCGCTACATCCGCGACGAGGGCGTCGACCTGCCGTCCCTGTACTACGCCCACCGGCGACCGGTGATCGAGCGCGACGGAATGCTGCTCGCGCACAACCGTTTTCTTACCCTCCTCCCCGGGGAGACTCCGCGCGAGAGCCTCGTCCGGTTCCGCACCGTCGGTGACGCGACGTGCACCGGCTGCGTCGAATCCGCCGCCACCACCGCGGACGAGGTGGTCACCGAGGTCTCCGCCAGCAGGGTCACCGAACGCGGCGCCACGCGGGCGGACGACCGGATCTCCGACGCCGGAATGGAAGACCGCAAGAGGGAAGGCTATTTCTGATGTCCCCCCTGCTGCGCATCGCCACCGCCGGCAGCGTCGACGACGGCAAGTCCACGCTCATCGGCCGATTGCTGTTCGACTCGAAGGCCGTCTTCGAGGACCAACTCGAGGCGGTGACCCGCACGAGCCTCGACCGCGGCGCCGACCGCGCCGATCTCGCGCTGCTCACCGACGGCCTGCGCGCCGAACGCGAACAGGGCATCACGATCGACGTCGCCTATCGCTATTTCGCCACGGCGCACAGAACATTCGTCATCGCCGACACTCCCGGTCACGAGCAGTACACGCGCAACATGGTCACCGGGGCGTCCACCGCAGACCTGGCACTCGTCCTCGTCGACGCCCGCAACGGCATCGTCGAGCAGACCCGCCGGCACGCCTTTCTCGCGTCGCTGCTCGGGGTGCGGCACGTGGTGCTGTGCATCAACAAGATGGACCTGGTGGACTGGTCGCAGAGCCGGTTCGACGAGATCTGCGACGAGTTCCGGAATCTCGCGGCGAAGCTCGACATGCCCGACCTCGCCTTCGTTCCCGTCTCCGCCCTGCACGGCGACAACGTCGTCTCCCGCACCGCGAACATGCCGTGGTACGAGGGGACTTCGCTGCTGCACCATCTCGAACAGGTCCACATCGCGTCGGACACCAACCTCATCGATGCCCGACTGCCCGTGCAGTACGTCATCCGGCCGGGCGAGGGTGAGCACCGCGACTTCCGCGGCTACGCCGGGACGGTCGCCGCCGGCGGATTCGCGCCCGGCGATGAGGTGGTCGTTCTCCCTTCCGGTTTCGGAACGCGGGTGCGAACGTTGTGGGGGCCGGGCGGGACGGAACTCGAGCACGCCTTCGCCGGTGCGGCGGTGTGCGTCGAACTCGAGGACGACCTCGACGTCGGACGCGGCGACATGCTGTGCCGCCCCAACAATCGTCCGCTCGTCGGCCACGAGATCGACGCCATGGTGTGCTGGTTCGACGAACGCTCCGCCCTCGATCCGGACGCCCGCTACGCCCTGCTGCACACCACGCGCTCGACCACCGCGCGGGTCGCGCGGCTGGACTACCGCCTCGACGTCAACAGCCTGCACCGCGACGAGGCCGCGACGACGCTCGGTCTCAACGAGATCGGCCGCGTGCAATTGTGGACGCAACAGCCGCTGCTGTTCGACCCCTACCGGCGCAACCGCACCACCGGAAGCTTCGTGCTCGTCGACGAACGTACCGGCAACACCGTCGCGGCCGGAACGATCACCGGCCCGACACTCGCCGACACGGCGGTGGTCTGGCACTCGGCGGCGGTCTCACGGCCCGAACGGGGGACGGCCGGGGCGACGGTATGGCTCACCGGGCTGTCCGCCTCCGGCAAGTCCACCCTCGCCGTCGAACTCGAACGACGACTGCTCGCCGAGGGCATCCCCGCCTACCGCCTCGACGGCGACAACCTCCGGCACGGCCTCAACGCCGACCTCGGCTTCGGTCCGGAGGACCGCGCGGAGAACGTCCGCCGCGTCGGTGCGGTCGCACAGCTGATGGCCGACGCCGGACTCGTCGCGATCTGCGCGCTCATCAGTCCCTACCGTCAGGACCGCGACCGCATCCGCCGGCAGCACGAGGAGTCCGGGATCCGGTTCGTCGAGGTCTTCGTCGATACGCCGCTCGCCGACTGCGAGGCCCGCGACCCGAAGGGCATGTACGCGCGGGCACGTGCCGGTGAGATCACCGGTTTCACCGGCGTCGATGATCCCTACGAACCACCGTCCGATCCCGAGCTGGTCGTGCGCCCCCACGACGGCACGCCTGCCGTGCAGGCGGGCCTCGTCGTGGAATTGTTGAGGCCATGACGCACGACAACAGCGACGACGCTCGGCTCGCGGCCGAGACGGCTTCCGGCGCAGGTGAACTGCTGCTCACGGTCCGCGCCATCGAATCGGATGCCCTTACCGGGCGCGAGCTGGGCCGGCGCGGCGACCACGCCGCCAACACCTACATCCTCGAACGGCTGGCGACCGCGCGGCCCGGCGACGCGGTGCTCTCGGAGGAATCCGCGGACGATCCGGCCCGGGTCGGCGCCGACCGCGTCTGGATCATCGACCCGCTCGACGGGTCGAAGGAGTACGGGATGCCCGACCATGTCGACTGGGCGGTCCACATCGCGCTCTGGGAGGCAGGACGAGGGCTCACCGCCGCCGCGGTCGCGCAACCGGCGATCGGCGTCGTCCACAGCACCGCAGATCCGGTCCCGGCGCCGCGGCCGGCCCGCCGTCGCCCCCGCATCGTCATCAGCGGGAGCAGGCCGCCCACCTTCGTCTTCGATCTGGCCCGCGATCTCGGTGCCGATCTGATCCGGATGGGGTCGGCCGGTGCCAAGGCCATGGCGGTGGTCCGCGGGGAGGCCGACGCCTACATCCACGCCGGAGGTCAGTGGGAGTGGGATTCGGCGGCGCCGGTCGCGGTCGCGCGCGCTGCGGGTCTGCACTGCGCGCGGATCGACGGCAGCGAACTCGAATACAACCGGCCGCACCCGTATCTGCCCGACCTCGTGATCTGCCGCGCAGACTGGGCACCGGAGGTGATGGCCGCGCTGGCCGCGCACGCCACCGGGCCGACCGACAGCCCCCGCGCCGCGATGGCACGCGCATACATCCGATCCCTGGTCAGCCACGACGCGTCCCACGTCCGGCTCGCCGAGGACGCCTGGCGGGTCGAGAACGGGGAACGCACCGGCGACAGCGGCATCGAGATCCGCGACCGCCTCGAGAACGGCCCGGAATACCGGCCCATCCGCCGCGTCCGCGACCTGCAGTTCCGCGAATGGCACCACAGTGTCGTCGCGCGGTTCGTCCTGGACATCGCAGCACGTCCGGGCGCCGAGACGTCGGTCGCGGTGACCGAGCACTTCGACATCCCGGCGGGGGAGATCCGATCGATCGTGGCGATCATCGAGCCCGCGCAGGGTAATAGTTGAATTCATTGTTGTAGCTTTCGAACGAAAGTCATCATGATCGAGAGGCATCACCATGGCCGAAGCGCGTGATATCGGGGACGGCATCCACGTCGTTCCCGTCCCGGTGGCGGACCTGCCGGTCGGCGACACCCAGGTCTACGTGATGGAATCCCCGCGTGGCGTCGTCCTCGTCGACGTCGGCTGGAACGACGACCGGTCGTGGGCGGCGCTGCAGGACGGCCTGGCCACCGCAGGCCTGTCGGTCACCGACGTCGAGGGCGTGGTGGTCACCCACTTCCATCCCGACCACGTCGGGCTCACCGGACGCATCCGGGAGGCCTCCGGGTGCTGGGTCGCGATGAACGAGGCCGACTTCGCCCACCTCGAGGTCATGCTCTCCGACGACGATCGCCGTCCCCAGGAAGCCGAACTGCTGCGCCGCGCAGGGGCACCCGAGGACGCGATCGAGGAGTCGCTGGCCACCCTTGTACCGGCGGTCGGCCGTCCCGACGCGCTGCCCGACCGCAAACTCGGTGCCGACGAGACGATCCCGCTGACGGGACGATCCCTGCGCACCGTGCTGACCCCCGGCCACACCGCCGGCCACGCGTGTTTCCTGCTCGAGGAACACGGCGTGCTGTTCAGCGGCGACCACGTCCTCGCGACCACGACCCCGCACGTCGGCGAGTTCGATTTCCCTCTGCCGCAACGCGACGCGCTGGGGGAGTACCTCGACTCGCTGCGCGCGGTCGCCGGCCTGCCCGTGCGACGCGCACTGCCCGCGCACCGGCAGCAGATCGACGACCTGCCGCACCGCGTCGGCGAATTGATCGCCCATCACGACCAGCGCCTCGACGATCTCTACGACGCGTTCGGCGACGAGGAACTCACGCTGTGGGAGGCCACCGCCCGCATGCGCTGGTACCGGCCGTGGGACGAGACCCCCCTGCACGGCAAGAGGATGGCGCTCGCAGAAGGCTCGGCGCACGTCCGGCAGCTCATCGAGCGGGGACGGGTCCGTCGCGTGCCCGGTGCGGAACCCGCCCGCTTCGCGCGCGTGCAGACCCGATGAGCCCCGACGAGCTGGTCACCGAGTTCTGCCGTCGCTGGGCCGATCCCGATCCTGCCGAGCTCGCGGCCTTCTTCGCCGAGGATGCGGTCTTCCACAACATCCCGATGGAACCGATCCGCGGCCGCGCGGCGATCGAGGAGTACATCGCGGGCTTCGTGACGTCCTTCGGGGCCATCGACTACCGCATCCACCACCAGGCGGTCTCCGGCAACGTCGTGCTCAACGAACGCACCGATGTGTTCACGATGAACGGCCGGACGATCGAGCTGCCCGTCACGGGCGTCTTCGAGATCGTCGACGGGAAGATCGCGGCCTGCCGCGACTACTTCGATCCCACACCCTTCACCACCGGAAACTGACCGGCTCTGGGACACCGAAGGCCCCTGGAACACCGAAGGCCCCGCTTCGTGAGAAGCGGGGCCTTCGTGGTGCCCTCGGCAGGATTCGAACCTGCGACTTCTTGCTCCGGAGGCAAGCGCTCTATCCCCTGAGCTACGAGGGCATCCGGACCACCGGATGACCGGAGGTGCGGGAGTTAGCCTAGCGCATCGAGCGCTCAACTCCACATCGCCAGGTCAGAGCCGGTTTTCGGCCCGAAGTCGCAGTTTCGCCGCGCGAAGGCTCAGTTGAGGGGCAGCGGTTCGGCGCCGCGCTCGGCGAGCAGCGACCTCATCAGATCCGATTCGCCCTGCTGCGTCGCGACCATCGTGCCCGCCAGATTGCGCACCGCCGAGGTGCTCGCGTACTGCTCGCCGTACTCCATCATCGGCAGACCACCCTCGTGGTGGCGCAGCATCAGCTGGAGGAAGAGCACGTCCAGTTCGGGACCGCGCGCGGCCCGGAGATTCGCGAGATCCTCGGAGGTCGCCATACCCGGCATCAGGTGCGAGCCGTCCGAATCCTCGGACTCGGCGGTCGTGCCGTGATCACCGTGCCCGTGACCCGTCTCCGTCATCCACTCCATGTACTCGCCCGTCGGCAGCGCCGGCTGTCCCCACAGCGACAACCAGCCCTGCATCTGACCGATCTGGTTCTGCTGGGTGGTGAGGATGTCGTACGCGATGTTGCGGATCCGATCGTCCTCCGAATTGGAGACCACCACGGCGGCCATCTCGACGCCCTGGTCGTGGTGCACGATCATGTCCTGCGCGAATCCGACGTCCACCGAGCCGGCCTCCGGCGCCGCCTGCGCGGAGTCCTCGAAGGGGATCCGGGACAGGAACCCCGCGAGGAAACCGACGGCGACCGCAGCGACGGTGAGCAGCACCAGCAGCAGCCGGTTGTGCCCACCGCGCTCTGGGGTGGAGATGTCCGAGGAGGTCTCGCTCATCGTCAGCTCCCGGCCGGTGCTTGCTGCATGTCGCCGGCGGTCTCCGCGTTCATCGGCACCGCGTCGGGGCCGGGCTCGGAAGCGTCGAAGGCCGGCGGGTTCGCCGGATCGAACGAACCGGGGATCGTCGAGCAGCTCGCACCCACCTCGGGGTAGGTGTACTGGTTCAGGCGCAGCGCGCTGATGAACTGGTCGATGCGCTCGTCGTCGACGCTGTCGACCTCGAGCCGGTGACCCCACGACTGCAGTGAGACGGGAGCCTCGAGTCCCGGATACGGTGACATCACCATGTAGGTGCGGCCGTCGACCTTCGCGCGGAGCGTGTCGACCGCGGCGTCGTCGAGCAGATCGGGGTTGTATGCCACCCACACGGCGCCGTGCTCGAGCGAATGCACCATGTTCTCGTTCCGCACAGGCTGCTCGTAGACCGTTCCGGTGCAGGTCGCCCAGACGGAGTCGTGAGGGCCACCGAACGGCGGCGACTGGTCGTACGCGACGCGCTGGCCCGGCGCGACGTGCACACCGGCCGGGTACTCCATCTTCAGCACGCCCTCGATGTCGTCCGACGGGTCCTGGTTGGACTCCGACGGCGTCCACGCCGACATCTCCTGCTGGTTCTGATACTTCGGGATGAGGCTCACAGCGATCACGGCGACCAGCACGACGACCAGGGCCACGCCGCCGATCGTCAACCACGGGATCTGGCGCTGCCCGGAGACCCCGGGAGCGCCGCCGCTCTTCTTCTTGGCGGCCTGAATGGCCTTCGACGACTTGGCTCCGGTCTTCTTGTTACCGGAGCCGCCACTAACCGAACCGCTGGGCATCGCTGTGTGCTCTTTCGACGGGTGGACAGGCGGACGCGCGCCCATCGGGCGCACAAACACCCACAACTCTACGGGCGTGCTCTCGCGCGGTGCCCCGACCTGCCGGTAGGGGGAGCGTCGGCGCCGCGATCGACCAGCCAATAGGATGGACACCTGTGACTCCCTCCGACCTTGCTCAGCTGCTCCGCGGAACCGCCGCCGGTGTCCTCACCGACCGTGGTCTCGACGCGTCCGTTCTTCCCGAGACCCTCACCGTCGAGCGCCCGCGCAATCCGGAGCACGGCGACTACGCGACCAACGTCGCGATGCAGGTTGCGAAGAAGGTTGGCGTCAATCCCCGCGAACTCGCCACCTGGCTCGCCGAAGCCTTGACCGCCGCCGACGGCATCGACTCCGCCGAGGTCGCGGGCCCCGGCTTCCTCAACATCCGGCTCGCCGCCGACGCCCAGGGAGCGATCGTGGCGAAGGTGCTCGCCGAGGGCGCCGCCTACGGCACCGGCAGCGACCTCGCGAACACGAGGATCAACCTCGAGTTCGTCTCCGCCAACCCCACCGGCCCGATCCACCTCGGTGGCACCCGCTGGGCCGCGGTCGGCGACGCGCTCGGACGCATCCTCACCGCCCAGGGCGGCGAGGTCACCCGCGAGTACTACTTCAACGACCACGGCGCGCAGATCGACCGCTTCACCCGGTCGCTCATCGCCTCCGCACTCGGACAGCCCGCCCCCGAGGACGGCTACGCCGGCGCGTACATCATCGACATCGCCTCCTCCGTGCTCGAGCAGCGCCCCGACGCCCTCGAGCTCCCCGAGGACGAGCGGCACGAGACGTTCCGCTCGATCGGCGTGGACCTGATGTTCGCGCACATCAAGCGCACCCTCCACGAGTTCGGCGTCGACTTCGACGTGTACTTCCACGAGAACTCCCTCTTCGAGAGCGGAGCCGTCGAGAAGGCCGTCGAGACCCTGAAGGCGTCGGGCAATCTGTACTTCGACGACGGCGCGTGGTGGCTCAAGAGCACCGATTACGGCGACGACAAGGACCGTGTCGTCATCAAGTCCGACGGCAACGCCGCCTACATCGCCGGCGACATCGCCTACTTCCAGGACAAGCGCTCGCGCGGCTTCGACCTGTGCATCTACATGCTCGGTGCCGACCACCACGGCTACATCGCGCGTCTGAAGGCCGCCGCGGCGGCGTTCGGCGACGACCCCGACACCGTCGAGGTGATGATCGGCCAGATGGTCAACCTCGTCCGTGGCGGCGAGGCCGTGAGGATGAGCAAGCGGGCCGGCACCGTGATCACCCTCGACGACCTCGTCGAGGCGATCGGCGTCGACGCCGCCCGCTACTCGCTCGTGCGTTCCTCGGTGGACCAGAGCATCGACATCGACCTCGAGCTGTGGGCGAGCACCACGAACGAGAACCCGGTCTACTACGTCCAGTACGCCCACGCACGACTGTCGTCGATCGCGCGCAACGCCGCCGATCTCGGCCTGACCGCCGAGGGCGCCGACTTCTCGCTACTCACCCACGAGCGCGAGGGCGACCTCATCCGCACCCTCGGCGAGTACCCCCGGGTGCTGGCAAAGGCGGCCGAACTGCGCGAACCGCACCGCGTCGCCCGCTATCTCGAGGAACTCGCGGGCACCTACCACCGCTTCTACGACGCCTGCCGGATCCTGCCGCAGGGCGACGAGGAGGCCGGACCGCTGCACACCGCGCGACTCGCGTTGTGCGCGGCCGCACGCCAGGTCCTCGCCAACGGCCTCGGCCTGCTCGGCGTCACCGCCCCGGAGCGGATGTGAACGCGCACCCCGCGGGACCGCGTCACGCCCAGATCCCGCACGCCCCCAACCTGCCCGAGCGCCCGGCCGACACCGCGGCGCTCAACGCGCTGGCCCCGCACGTGTGGCCCCGCAATGCCGCGCGCGGCGAGGACGGCGTCATGCGCATCGCCGGTATCCCGGTGACCGAGCTCGCCGAGAAGTACGGCACCCCGCTGTTCGTCGTCGACGAAGACGACTTCCGCTCCCGCTGCCGGGAGATCGCCGAGGCCTTCGGCCCGTCGGCGAAGGTGCACTACGCATCGAAGGCGTTCCTGTGCAGCGAGATCGCACGGTGGGTTCATCAGGAAGGGCTCTCGCTCGACGTCGCGTCCGGCGGTGAGCTCGCCGTGGCCCTGCACGCCGGATTCCCCGCCGGGAAGATCGCGATGCACGGCAACAACAAGTCCGTCCGCGAACTGCAGGCCGCCGTGACCGCCGGGGTCGGGCACATCGTGCTCGACTCGCTCGCCGAAATCGACCGGCTCGACGCGGTCGCCGGTGAGGCCGGTGTCGTCCAGGACGTGCTCATCCGCGTGACCGTGGGCGTCGAGGCCCACACCCACGAGTTCATCTCCACCGCGCACGAGGACCAGAAGTTCGGGCTCTCGCTCGCCGGTGGCAACGCCATGCAGGCCGTGCGCCGCGTCTTCGCGGCCGACAATCTCCGCCTCGTCGGCCTGCACAGCCACATCGGCTCGCAGATCTTCGATGTCGACGGCTTCGAACTGGCCGCCCACCGCGTCATCGGCCTGCTGCGCGACATCGTCGCCGAGTTCGGTGTCGACAAGACCTCGCAGATGAACATCGTCGATCTCGGCGGTGGTCTGGGCATCTCGTACGTGCCGAGCGACGACCCGCCGCCGGTCGCCGACCTCGCGGCGAAGCTGGGCGACATCGTCCGCACCGAGTCCGCGCTCGCCGGGCTGCCGGCCCCGACCCTCGCGGTCGAACCGGGCCGCGCCATCGCCGGACCGGGCACAGTGACGCTCTACGAGGTGGGAACCCTCAAGGACGTCGAGGTCGGTTCCGGGCACGTCCGCCGCTACATCAGCGTCGACGGCGGCATGAGCGACAACATCCGCACATCGCTGTACCAGGCGGAGTACGAGTCGCGCCTCGTCTCCCGCGTGAGCGACGCCGAGCCGGTGGTCTCGCGCGTCGTCGGCAAGCACTGCGAGAGCGGCGACATCGTCATCCGCGACGCTTGGATGCCCGCAGACGTCGCAGCCGGTGATTTACTGGCGGTCGCGGCGACGGGTGCATACTGCTACTCGATGTCGAGCAGGTACAACCTGCTTCCTCGCCCCGCCGTCGTGGCGGTCAAGGACGGCGTCTCGCGCGTTCTGCTGCGCCGCGAGACCCTCGAAGATCTGCTCAACTTGGAGGTTTCGGAGTGACCAGTGTAACGGCGACCGATGCTTCGGGCCGGCGTCCGGTGGGTGTGGCGGTTCTCGGACATGGCACCGTCGGTGCCGAGGTCGCGCGGATCATCCGCGAGGACGCCGCGGATCTCGAGGCGCGCATCGGTGCCCCCCTCGAGCTGAGGGGCGTCGCCGTGCGCGACGCCGCCCGCGACCGGGGTCTCCCCGCGGAACTGGTCACGACGAACGCCGAGGCGCTGATCCGCCGCGACGACGTCGACATCGTCGTCGAGCTCATCGGTGGCATCGAACTGCCCCGCAAGCTCGTGCGCACGGCGCTCGACGCCGGCAAGTCCGTCGTCACCGCCAACAAGGCACTGCTCGCCGCCTACACCGGCGAACTGGCCGAGGTGGCCGAGGCCCGCAACGTCGACCTGTACTTCGAGGCGTCCGTGGCCGGCGCGATCCCGGTGATCCGCCCGCTTACCCAGTCGCTCGCGGGCGACAAGGTCAACCGGGTCGTCGGCATCGTCAACGGCACCACGAACTACATCCTCTCGGCCATGGACGAGACGGGCGCCGACTACGGCGAGACGCTCGCCGAGGCGGGCCGCCTCGGATACGCCGAGGCCGATCCCACCGCCGACGTCGAAGGCTTCGACGCCGCCTCGAAGGCGGCGATCCTCGCGTCGATCGCCTTCCACACCCGCGTGACGGCCGCCGACGTCTACCGCGAGGGCATCTCCTCGATCACCGCCGCCGACCTCACCTCGGCGCGCGCGCTCAACTGCACGATCAAGCTGCTCGCGCTGTGCGAGCGCGTCCCGTCCGTCGACGGCAAGGACCGCGTGTCCGCCCGGGTCTACCCGGCCCTCGTGCCCCGCGAGCACCCGCTGGCCTCGGTCAACGGTGCGTTCAACGCCGTCGTCGTCGAAGCGGAGTCCTCGGGTCGGCTCATGTTCTACGGCCAGGGTGCCGGTGGCGCCCCCACCGCCTCCGCCGTGATGGGCGATCTCGTGATGGCCGCCCGCAATCGGGTGCAGGGCGGTCGTGGTCCGCGTGAATCGAAGTACGCGCAGCTGGAAATCGCGCCCATGAGTGACATCCTCACCCGCTACTACGTCAATCTGAAGGTCGCCGACCGCGCCGGCGTGCTCTCCGCGGTCGCCGCCGAGTTCGCCACGCGGGGCGTGAGCATCGCAGCGGTCCGCCAGGAAGGCGCGGGCGACGCTGCCCGTCTGGTGGTACTCACCCATCAAGCCACCGACCGTGCGCTGGCGGATACCGTCGCAGCGCTCGACAAACTCGAATCCGTGATCGCTGTGACCAGCGTCCTGAGACTGGAGGGATCCGCCGAATGAGCGCGGCCGAGAAGAACACCACCCCCGTACACACGCCGTGGCCGGGCCTGATCGAGGCGTACCGTTCGCGCCTGCCGATCGGTGACGACTGGAAGACGGTCACGCTGCGCGAGGGTGGCACGCCGCTGCTCCCGGCTCCGCGCCTGTCGGAGATCACCGGCTGCGAGGTGCATGTCAAGGTCGAGGGTCTCAACCCCACCGGCTCGTTCAAGGACCGCGGTATGACCATGGCGGTCACCGAGGCCCTCGCGACCGGCAAGCAGGCGGTGCTGTGCGCGTCCACCGGCAACACCTCGGCCTCGGCCGCCGCCTACGCCGCGCGCGCCGGCATCGGCTGCGCGGTTCTCGTCCCGCAGGGCAAGATCGCGATGGGCAAGCTCGCCCAGGCCGTCATGCACGGCGCGAAGATCGTGCAGGTCGAGGGTAACTTCGACGACTGTCTGGAACTGGCACGCAAGACCACCGCGGAGTTCTCCACCATCGGTCTGGTCAACTCCGTGAACCCGGTGCGTATCGAGGGCCAGAAGACTGCCGCCTTCGAGATCGTCGACGCGCTCGGCGACGCCCCCGACGTGCATGTGCTGCCCGTCGGCAATGCCGGCAACATCACCGCCTACTGGAAGGGCTACAGCGAGTACGCCGCCGACGGCCTCAGCACGCGCCGCCCGCGCATGCTCGGCGTCCAGGCCGCTGGTGCCGCGCCGCTCGTCCTCGGCCATCCGGTGAAGGATCCCGAGACCATCGCGACCGCCATCCGCATCGGCGCTCCCGCATCGTGGAACGGCGCGGTGGCCGCCAAGGAGGAGTCGAACGGCGCATTCCGTGCGGCGACCGACGAAGAGATCCTCGAGGCGTACCGGCTGCTCGCGAAGTCCGAGTCGATCTTCGTCGAGCCGGCCTCGGCCGCCTCCATCGCAGGTCTGCTCGCCGCGAGCAAGGAAGGCTGGCTCGAGCGCGGCCTGAAGGTCGTGTGCACCGTGACCGGCAACGGTCTCAAGGACCCCGATACGGCCCTGCGCGACGTGCCCGTGGTCGAGCCCATCCCGGTCGACCCGGTCGCGGTCGCCTCCGCGCTCGAGTTGGCCTGAGTTGACCGCCACGCCTTCCTCCGTTGGGAATCAGGACATGACGCAGACGTTGCCCGTGGGGCTTTCGGTGACGGCACGGGTTCCCGCTTCGAGCGCGAATCTCGGTCCCGGCTTCGATTGTCTGGGTCTCGCCCTCGGTCTGTACGACGAGATCACCGTCACGACAACGGCTTCCGGGCTCGACGTGAAGGTGGAGGGGGAAGGCGCCCAGGAGGTTCCGTGGGGACCCTCCCATCTCGTGGTCCGTGCCGTCGAGCGGGGACTCGAGGCCGCCGGTGTGTGGGCGGACGGACTGGACGTCGTGTGCCACAACGTCATCCCGCACTCGCGTGGCCTGGGATCCTCCGCCTCGGCGGCGGTGGGAGGGCTGGCAGCGGCCAACGGGCTCGTCCGCAAGATCGCTCCCGAGCGCGTCCTCGACGACGAGCAGCTCGTGCAGCTCGCCTCCGAGTTCGAGGGCCATCCCGATAACGCCTCCGCGAGCGTCCTCGGTGGGGCAGTGGTGTCGTGGACCGAGGTCGAAGTCGACTCCGAACAGCGGACCTACCGCGCGGTGAGCCTGCGTGTGCACCCGGACATCAAGGCGTACGCCTTCGTCCCGTCGGTCCGTTCGTCGACGGCCCACACCCGGGGCCTGCTGCCCGAACTCGTCCCACATCGGGACGCGGCGTTCAACGTCAGCCGAGCGGCTCTCGCGGTCGTCGCGCTCACCGAGCGGCCCGAGCTGCTGATGCCGGCAACGCAGGATCTGCTCCACCAGGCCCAGCGGGCACCCGCACTCCCGCTCACCACCAAATGGGTGGCCGCACTGCGCGAGGCGGGCATCCCCGCCGTCGTCTCGGGTGCCGGGCCGACCGTGCTCGCGCTCACGACCTCCGCGCTGCCCGACGAACTGCGGGCCGCCGCCGAGGCCGACGAACTGACGGTGCTCGAACTCGAGATCGCCGAGGGCGTCCAGGTCGACTGAGTAGACGCGCAGTGCTGGGGGACCGACGGATGGTGCCGGATGGAGGTCGACGGGTGGTGCAACACACACGTCCCATCTGGCACGGCGATTCTTGCTCTACGTACAGATCGTCGCTATTCTGTGGGGTGTCCGCACGTCGTGCGTATCAGTCGCCGGATTCTCCAGGGTAATCACTCCAGCTCCATCGGGGCGTCGAGCCTGGATCGATCCTCACCTGCTCCCGGATCCGGGAGGGGGACAGACCGCACCTACCGGATTTCGGTGTGGTGGCGGACGTGCCGACCGTTCGTTTTCCCTGAACTCGTACGGCAAATCCCAGCTCAGTGGACGAACTGATCTGCGGGACGAACCCTCTGCTGCGCATGAGCGAGCGAGGGAAGGAAGGATCTCCGTGACAGATACGGACCTGATCACTACACCTGCTCTCGACATTCCCGAGGCCGGTAGCCGGACGACCACGCGCGGTCGCCGCGGAGCAGGCCTTTCGGGCATGGTGCTTGCCGAGTTGCGGACTCTTGCCGCCGAGCTCGGAATCAAGGGCACCTCCGGGATGCGCAAGGGTGATCTCATCGCTGCGATCAAGGAGAAGCAGGGAGGCGGCGCCGCCGCACCTGCCGAGCAGCCTGCAGCCGAGAAGACCGCTGCCCCCGAGAAGACCGACGCGGCAGCGAAGACCGAGACGGCGGGGAAGCCCGAGACTGCCGACAAGCCCGAGGGAGCACCCTCGCGTGGCACCCGCGGTCGCCGTGGCCGTGCCGCCACCGACGAGACCGCCGCGCCCGAGCAGAAGGCCGACGCCGCACCGGCCGAGCAGAAGGCCGACGCCGAACAGGCCGAGCAGAAGGCCGACGTGAAGCACGGTGAAGAAAGCTCGCAGGAGAAGCCGCAGGGCGGCCAGACCCCCAGTGGCGACAACGAATCCGACGGTAACCGCCGCGGCCGTGGCCGTCGCGGACGCCGCGGTGGCGACAACGCCGACCAGAACCAGCAGACCGAGGGTGCCGACGCGTCCGAGGACGGTCGCCAGGATCGCGACTCGCAGCGCGACAAGGTCCAGGATCGCGACTCGCACCGCGAGCGTGGCCAGGACCGTAACTCCGGCGACGGCTCCTCGCGCCGCGACCGTAACCAGGGCGACCGTAACCAGGGTGACCGCAACCAGGACGCCGGCGATCGCGACGGCGGTAACCAGGGTCCGCGCCAGGGCCAGGACAACCGTGGGGGAGACGACGAGGAAGGTGGCCGCGGTCGTCGGGGTCGTCGCTTCCGTGAGCGTCGTCGTGGACGCGACCGCGGCGAGAGCGGTTCGGACTCGCGCGAGCCCGAGATCCGCGAGGACGACGTCCTGCAGCCGGTCGCCGGCATTCTCGACGTCCTCGACAACTACGCGTTCGTCCGCACCTCCGGCTACCTCGCCGGCCCGAACGACGTGTACGTGTCGATGAACATGGTGCGCAAGAACGGCCTGCGCCGCGGCGACGCCATCACCGGCGCCGTGCGGGTCCCCCGTGAGGGCGAGCAAGGCAACCAGCGTCAGAAGTTCAACCCGCTGGTTCGTCTCGACACCGTCAACGGCCGCGAGGTCGACTCGGCCAAGCGCCGCCCCGAGTTCAACAAGCTCACGCCGCTGTACCCCAACCAGCGACTGCGCCTCGAGACCCAGCCGAACATCCTCACCACGCGCGTGATCGACCTGGTCATGCCGATCGGTAAGGGTCAACGTGCACTCATCGTGTCGCCGCCGAAGGCCGGTAAGACCACCGTCCTCCAGGACATCGCGAACGCGATCGCCGTCAACAACCCCGAGTGCTACCTGATGGTCGTGCTCGTCGACGAGCGTCCCGAAGAGGTCACCGACATGCAGCGTTCGGTGAAGGGTGAGGTCATCGCCTCGACCTTCGACCGGCCGCCGTCGGATCACACCTCGGTCGCCGAGCTCGCCATCGAGCGTGCGAAGCGTCTCGTGGAGATGGGCCAGGACGTCGTGGTGCTCCTCGACTCCATCACCCGTCTCGGCCGCGCGTACAACAACTCGTCGCCGGCATCCGGACGCATCCTCTCCGGTGGTGTCGACTCGACCGCGCTGTACCCGCCGAAGCGTTTCCTCGGTGCCGCCCGCAACATCGAGAACGGCGGATCGCTCACGATCATCGCCACCGCGATGGTCGAGACCGGTTCCACCGGCGACACAGTGATCTTCGAGGAGTTCAAAGGCACGGGTAACGCCGAGCTCAAGCTCGACCGGAAGATCGCCGAGCGGCGCGTGTTCCCGGCGGTCGACGTCAACCCGTCCGGTACCCGCAAGGACGAGCTGCTCATGAGCCCCGACGAGTTCGCCGTGGTGCACAAGCTCCGCCGCGTGCTTTCGGGCCTCGATTCGCACCAGGCGATCGATCTGCTCATCGACCGGCTCAAGAAGTCCAAGACGAACATCGAGTTCCTCATGAATGTGGCGAAGACCGCACCGGGGGCACTCGACGACTGACGTCGGCGCCCCGGGGAATTTCCTCCCGGGGCCCTACGTTTGGCATAATCGGCAGGCTCAGTCCGGCTCCGGTTCACGTCTTCGACCCGCGAAGGCGACCCGGCGGCCATGAAAGGGACACCATGAAGGCAGGAATCCACCCCAACTACGTGACGACGACCGTCGTCTGCGGTTGCGGTAACACGTTCGAGACGCGCAGCACCAAGGAGTCGGGACGTATCAACGTCGAAGTCTGCTCCAACTGCCACCCGTTCTACACCGGCAAGCAGAAGATCCTCGATACCGGTGGACGCGTCGCGCGCTTCGAGGCTCGCTACGGCAAGCGTGCTCCGAAGAAGGCCGCTTCCGACAACTAGCTGTCACGCCGACGCCCGGTACTGCCCTCGTGCAGGCCGGGCGTCGGCTTTTTCATTGCAAGACCGAAATCAGAGCGGAGCACACTCATGGCGGGGCAGACCAAGCCGTCGGCCATCGACGACATCCTGGCCGAACACGCGGGTCTGGAGCAGCAGCTGTCCGACCCGTCGCTGCACGACGATCCTGCAGCAGCGCGTCGGGTGGGCAAGCGGTTCGCCGAACTCGCCCCCGTGATGTCGACCTACAACGCTCTGAAGCAGGCCCGCGAGGACCTCGAGGCGGCGCGCGAACTCGCCGCCGACGACGCGACTTTCGCATCCGAGGTCGACGACCTCGAGGCGCAGGTCGCCGAGCTCGACCGCTCGCTCACCGACCTGCTCGCCCCGCGCGACCCGCACGACAGCGACGACGTGGTCCTCGAGGTCAAGTCCGGTGAGGGCGGCGAAGAATCCGCCCTGTTCGCCGGCGATCTCACCCGGATGTACACGCGCTACGCCGAACGTGCCGGTTGGCGCGTCGAGGTCCTCGGTGCCACCTACTCCGATCTCGGCGGCTACAAGGACGTCACGCTGTCGATCAAGTCGCGGACCGACGTGCGCGACGGCGTGTGGTCCCGCCTGAAGTTCGAGGGCGGCGTGCACCGCGTCCAGCGTGTGCCCGTCACCGAGTCGCAGGGACGTGTGCACACCTCCGCGGCCGGCGTCTTCGTCTACCCCGAGCCCGACGAGGTCGAGCAGGTGCAGATCGACGAGAGCGACCTGCGCATCGACGTCTACCGGTCGTCCGGCAAGGGTGGTCAGGGTGTCAACACCACCGACTCTGCCGTGCGCATCACGCACCTTCCCACCGGCATCGTGGTGACCTGCCAGAACGAACGCTCGCAGCTGCAGAACAAGGCCCGCGCGATACAGGTCCTCGCGGCGCGCCTGCAGGCAGCGGCCGAAGAAGCTGCCGAGGCCGAGGCGTCAGCGGGTCGCGCCAGCCAGGTCCGGACCGTCGACCGGTCGGAGCGCATCCGCACCTACAACTTCCCGGAGAACCGGATCACCGATCACCGCATCGGCTTCAAGTCCCACAACCTCGACGCGGTGCTCGACGGCGAACTCGACGCGCTGCTCGACGCCCTGGGCGCCGCAGACAGAGAGGCCCGGCTCGCGGCGGAGTAACCGCGAACCGGGCTCGTCGCCAGGGGATCAGGCAGGAGTGTCGTCGCCCTGACCGGCCTCGCCGTCCTCGACCGCCGCCGGTGGAACGTTCGTGAGATCGACGCCCGGCAGCAGGAAGCAGCCCTCGCCGCCGGCGTTCTGATGGGCACCCCAGACTGCGCTGACGACGAGTCCGTCACCGGTCTGGAGAGCGACGGCAGGTTCCTCCTCGTCGATTGCGTCCGGAAGGACACCACCACCCAGCTGCAGCGTCCTCAGGTTCACCCAGCTGATCTGGCCTCCTCCGCTGCCCTCCTGCTCGATCTCGTACTCGATCTGGCCGGGCTCCGCGTCCTCCTCGGCGAGAGCGGTCTCCGTGTCGACCACGCCGATACCCGCCGGGCATCCGATGGGGATCGGCTGGAAGTCGATGGGCTCGGCACTCGCGAGAGCAGGGGCCGCGAAGGCGGTCGCACCCGCAGCGGCAAGGACGGTGATTCCACGCACAGTCCGCGTCTTCATGGAGCAATCCCTTTCTGTCGATGAAACCGACCGGAAGGTATCGGTCCTCGTTCGGGTGCCCATCCCGCCGTGCCGTCAATCACGTTGTCGGAAACACCCTCGATGTCCGGTCCGGGTGTTCTGCGTGCAATGCGAGGGCTACCTCGGCGTAGTGCAGGTACGAGGTCGTGGCACGCTGTAAGGCGTGAGCCGTCAACCTCTGCGCCTGGCCATCATCGAAGCGGCATCGGTCCTCGAGGAAGCCGGAGTCCCGAGTCCCCGGGTCGACGCCGAACTTCTCGCAGCGCACCTGCTCGGCATCGAGCGCGGGCGACTCGGTCTGGTCCCGCTCGTCGAGGCGACGACCATCGACGCCTACCGCTCGATGGTCGAACAGCGGGCGAAGCGGATTCCTCTGCAGTACATCACCGGCACCTCGCCGATGGGGGAGATCGACCTGGCAGTGGGGCCGGGGGTGTTCGTCCCGCGACCCGAGACGGAACTGCTGCTCGGCTGGGCGCTGGCCTTCCTCGAACGACACGGCAGCCGCAACCCGGTCGTCCTCGACCTGTGCACCGGATCCGGCGCGCTGGCGCTGGCGATCGCGCATGCGCGTCCCGACGCCGAGGTCCACGCCGTCGAACTCGAAGCGAAGGCTCTCGCCTGGGCGCGTCGGAACGCCGAGACCCGCGCGGAGGAAGGGGACTCCCCGATCCGGCTGTACCAGGGCGATGTCACCGACCGCATGCTGCTCACCAACCTCGAAGGCAGTGTCGACCTGGTGGTCGCCAACCCGCCCTACATCCCGGAAGGAGCCGACCTCGAACCCGAGGTGGTCGAACACGATCCGCACTCGGCGCTCTTCGGGGGAGCGGACGGACTGTCCGTCATCCGGCCCATGGTTTCCAACATTGCGCGGTGGCTGCGGATCGGGGGAGCGGCAGCGGTTGAGCACGACGACACGCACAGCCTGCTGGTCGCCGAACTGTTCGAGCAGCGTCGGGTGTTCGGCGACGTCGTGCGGCACCCCGACCTCGCCGGGAAGGCCCGCTTCGTGACCGCGCACCGTGTTCCCACGGCGGTGGAGGCCGACCGCATGAAGTCGGTACGGTCTGCGGCGGACGGCTGACGGGCAGGACCCGTCCGGTGCCGATTGCGGCCGAAGTGGAAGGATGAGCGCGTGAGCACCGTGTACGACTGCAACAACGAAGCTTCGCGCGCCGCCGGACTCAACGCGGCGCGCGGCGCACTCAAGGCCGGACGACTCGTCGTCGTACCCACCGACACGGTGTACGGCATCGCTGCCGACGCCTTCGACTCCGACGCCGTAACGGCGCTCCTGCGCGCGAAGGGGCGCGGCCGCGACATGCCGGTGCCGGTCCTCGTCGGCTCCTGGACGACCATCGACGGTCTCGTCGCCTCGGTGCGTCCCGAGGCGCGGGAGTTGATCCGCGCGTTCTGGCCGGGCGGACTCAGCCTCGTGGTGCACCAGGCACCGTCCCTGGCCTGGGATCTCGGCGACACCCGCGGCACCGTCATGCTCCGCATGCCGCTGCACCCCGTCATCCTGGAACTGCTGCGCGAGGTCGGTCCGCTCGCGGTCTCCAGCGCCAACGTCTCCGGTCGGCCCCCCGCCACGAACGTCACCGAGGCGCGCGAGCAACTCGGAGCATCGGCGAGTGTCTATCTCGACGGTGGCCCGGCAGAGCACGGGGTCGCATCGACGATCGTCGACCTCACGGGCGACCGCCCGCGCATCCTGCGCGAAGGCGCGGTGACGGCCGAAGCACTCGCGGAGGTGCTCGGCGACGATCCCGAGCGCCTTCGGTCCGGCGGGGAGTAGCGGCGGAGGAACGGAGCACGTGACTGCAGCCGACACCACCGCCGTACTGCTCGCCCAGGCCGGGCGCGGCGCCGGCGTTCCCATCCGGGAGCTTCTCCTCGTCCTGCTCACCGCCGCGGTGGTGACCTTCCTCGCGACCGGTGTGGTGCGGATCCTCGCGCTGAAGTTCGGAGCGGTCGCCGTTCCCCGCGACCGCGACGTGCACGTGACCCCGACCCCGCGGATGGGTGGGGTCGGCATGTACATCGGCCTCGTCGCGGGAATCGTCTTCGCTCAGCAATTGCCTGCCCTGACAAGGGGTTTCGAATTCACCCCGGATATGGGGGCGGCGCTCGCCGCGGCCTCGATCATCGTCGTCGTCGGCATCGTCGACGACCGCTGGGGACTCGACGCGCTCACCAAGTTCGCCGGCCAGGTCACCGCGGCCGGCGTGCTCGTGATCATGGGCGTGAGCTGGATCGTCATCTACGACCCGTTCAGTGCCTCGACACTCGTACTCGACCAGCTCCAGGGCGGTCTCATCACCGTCGCCGTCGCCGCGGTGACGATCAACGCGATGAACTTCGTCGACGGGCTCGACGGACTCGCGGCCGGACTGGGTCTCATCGCCGCACTCGCGATCTGCGCGTTCTCCGTGGGTCTGCTGCTCGATCAGGGCGGCGACGTCTCCGCCTACCCGCCGGCCCTCATGGCCGCGGCCCTCGCCGGCGCCTGCCTCGGCTTCCTGCCGCACAACTTCCAGCCCGCCAAGATCTTCATGGGCGACTCCGGGTCCATGCTCATCGGTCTCATGCTCGCCGCAATCTCCACAAGCGCCTCGGGCCTCATCCCGCTCAGCGCCTACGGTTCGCGCGACCTGCTCGGTCTGCTCTCGCCGCTGATCCTGGTCGGTGCCGTGATGTTCATCCCGATCCTCGACCTGCTCCTCGCGATCGTGCGGCGCACCCGGGCCGGCGTCAGCCCCTTCAGCCCCGACAAGATGCACCTCCACCACCGCCTGCTGCAGATCGGGCACTCGCACCGTCGCGTGGTGCTGCTGCTCTACCTGTGGGTCGGAATCCTGGCCTTCGGGGCTGTCGGTTCCTCGCTGCTCGACCGGCGGGCGGTGGTGTTGATCCTCGCAGGCGGTCTCGTGTTCGCCCTCGTCGTGACCGCTGTGCCGTCGCTGCGGCGGCACGACGAGTCGGGGGAGACGCCGCCGGGGCACTCCCGAGAGGTCGGTTAGGCTCGGATATCGTGACGAACCCGGATCATCCCGAACCCGACCACGGCCTGCCCTCGCTGCCCGACCCGATCGCGCCGATGCGCGCGGCCGTGCGGTACGGCGCCCTCGGTCTTCTCGCGCTCGCCGTCGTGGCGTCGGTGATCTCGGTGCTCGTCGCCGGGATGCCCGGTCTGTGGGGTGCACTCATCGGAGCGGCCGTCGGCGGAGGGTTCATCCTCTTCACCGCACTCGGCGTTCTCCTGACGTCGAAGATGCCGGCGATGACCGCCGGAGCCGTACTTCTCGGCACCTGGCTGCTGAAGCTGATCCTCGCCATCGTCGTGATGGGCTCGCTCGACTCGCTCGACTTCTACAACCGCAACGCGCTCGTCCTCACCATCGTGTTCGCCCTGGTCATCGTTCTGGGAGCCGAGACCTACGGGGTGCTCTCGCAACGTGCCCTGTACGTCGATCCCCAGGCGTCGTCCGGATCCGACAACGACGATCGGTAGTAGCACCGCTTGTCCATAACCCCCCACGTAGGAACCCACCTACGCACTGTCGTAGAGCAGTTGGTAGGGTGAGTTCTACGAGAGTGACGCTGCCCGCATCGGGTTCGAAGAGGGTGCGCAGTTGTGACTTCGTAGGCGGTCGTGTTCAAATGGCCGCCGAGTCGACGAGAGTCGCCGACACCGGCAGGAAGCGGGACCGTTCACGCGGTTCGGACCACTGGCGAATACGCGAGCCGACCTGGTCGACTTCTGGATCGTCAATGTCCGATCGAACCGCAGACGGCATGCCTGCGGCCGACTACGGGAGAGAGCGCTGAGCGTCACCACCTTGGCAGCCGGAGAATTCCACGCGCCGTCACTAGCTGATTTTTTCCCACCGGCAGTCCTGTTCGAAGGAACCCCCTTCGAGATGGACCGGTTGATGCTCATCCGCGTCGCCGTCGCCCTGATCGTCGCGCTGTTCTTCTTCTTCGCGTTGCGGAGTCCGAAGATCGTGCCGCGGGGCGTGCAGAACGTCGCCGAGATCATGCTCGACTTCGTCCGGATCCACATCGCCGAGGACATCCTCGGTAAGGAACAGGGACGCCGGTTCCTCCCGGTGATCGTCACCATCTTCTTCCTGGTGGTCGGTCTGAACCTGACATCGGTCATCCCGTTCCTCAACATCTCGTCCAACGCACGAATCGGTATGCCGATCGTGCTCGCGGCACTCGCCTACATCGTCTTCAACTATGTGGGCATCAAGAAGTACGGATTCTTCCGCTACGTCAAGAGCAGCATCGTCATCCCGAACCTGCCGCCCGCTCTCCACGTGCTGGTGATCCCGATCGAGTTCGTCTCGACGTTCATTCTGCGGCCGTTCACACTGACCATTCGTCTCATGGCCAACATGCTGGCCGGTCACATCATGCTCGTGCTGTTCTTCAGTGCCACGCAGTTCTTCTTCTTCGATTCCGACGGCTTCATGAAGGTGTTCGGCATCGGTTCTCTCATCGGCGGAATCGCGTTCACCTTCTTCGAGCTCCTGGTGATCGTCCTGCAGGCCTACATCTTCGCGCTGCTCACCGCGGTGTACATCGACCTGGCCCTGCACGCCGAAGAGCACTAGCTCGACGAACGGCACGACCCACATCTACACAAAGACTGACTCGGTTGCCGACTCCCGGGGCCGAGCCACAAGAAAGGGAATGGAACACCAATGAGCGTTGCGCTTCAGGCAGCAGACGTCCTCGCCCAGGAGACCACGATCTCGGGTGCAGGCGCCATCGGCTACGGCCTCGCCGCCATCGGCCCCGGCATCGGCATCGGCATCGTCGTCGGCAAGGCGATCGAGGGCATGGCTCGTCAGCCCGAGATGGCCGGCCAGCTGCGCACCACGATGTTCCTCGGTATCGCCTTCACCGAGGCCCTCGCGCTGATCGGCATCGTCGCCGGCTTCATCTTCTGATCCGACGATCACAATGGCTGACAGCATCCTGATCCTCGCGGCAGAGGAAGGGGAGACTCCCAATCCCCTTCTCCCCGCGACATACGACATCGTCTGGTCGCTGGTCGCCCTGATCCTCGTCGGATTCGTCTTCTGGAAGTTCGTGCTTCCGATGTTCCAGAAGGTGCTCGACGAGCGTTCGGAGCTGATCGAAGGCGGCATCAAGAAGGCAGAGGAAGCTCAGGCGGAGGCTGCGGCCGCGCTCGAGCAGTACCGTAGCCAGCTCGCCGAGGCTCGCACCGAGGCGGCGCAGATCCGTGAAGAGGCCCGTGCACAGGGCCAGCAGATCATCGCCGACATGAAGGCGCAGGCCCAAGAGGAGAGCGACCGTATCGTCGCCGCCGGTCACAACCAGCTGCAGGCCCAGCGCCAGCAGATCGTGGCCGAGCTGCGTAGCGATCTCGGACGCAGCTCCGTGGATCTCGCCGAGAAGATCCTCGGCGAAGCGCTCGCGGACGACGTGAAGCGTGCCGGCTCGATCGATCGGTTCCTCGACGAACTCGACTCCCTCAGCGCTGACTCTGCATCCGGAAAGTGAGCACCATGTACGCAGCAAGCCGTGAGGCACTCGCTCATACGCGTTCCGCGTTGCAGTCCGCCCTGGGCTCGGGTGCCGCGACTGCCGCTGCGGCTCAGGCCGGTTCCGAACTCTTCTCGGTGGTCGAGGCGCTCGACAGCCAGCGCGCCCTCCGGACCGCGCTGGCCGACGCCTCGGCCCCGGCTGCCGTTCGCGAGCGGCTGGCCGAGCAGGTCTTCGGCGGCAAGGTTTCGGCCCAGACCCTCGCGACCGTCAAGGCCGCAGCGGGACAGGACTGGTCGGCACAGTCCGACCTGACCGACTCGCTCGTCCAGCTCGGCCGTGAGGCACTGCTGAAGGCCGCAGCGGACCAGGACCAGCTCGACACCGTCGAGGACGAACTGTTCCGCCTCGGTCGCATCGTGGCAGGCGACCCGGAGCTCGAGCAGACGCTCTCGGATCGCAGCACCCCGGCTTCGGCCAAGCGTGATCTGCTGACGCGCCTGCTGTACGGCAAGGTCACCGCAGTCACCGAGGCGCTGGCGGTCCACGCGGTCGGTCGGCTGAGCAAGTCGCCGGCCGAGACGTTCGACGAGTTGTCGGCGCTCGCCGCGGCCCAGCGGGACCGTGCCGTCGCGCACGTCCGCAGCGCGGCACCGCTCGATGCGAAGCAGGAGGAGCGGCTCACCGCGACCCTGACCCGCATCTACGGGAAGCCTGTGACGGTTCACGTCGAGGTCGATCCCGAGCTTCTCAGTGGATTGGTCGTCCGGGTGGGCGACGAGGTCATCGACGGTAGTGCCGCGGGTCGACTCGCTGCAGTGCGCAAGAGCCTCACGTAGTCCACTACCGAACACACACATAGATCTTTTCGAAGACCAGATACCGAGAGCAGGAAGAACATGGCGGAGCTGACGATCTCCTCCGACGAGATCCGTAGCGCGATTGACAATTACACCGCGAGCTACTCCCCGGAGGCCTCCCGCGAGGAGGTCGGCGTGGTCGTCGACACCAGTGACGGCATCGCGCACATCAGCGGTCTGCCGTCGGCGATGGCCAACGAGCTGCTGGAGTTCCCCGGTGGCGTCCTCGGCGTGGCCCTCAACCTCGAGGCCACCGAGATCGGTGCCGTTATCCTGGGCGACTTCCAGACCATCGAGGAAGGCCAGGAAGTCAAGCGGACCGGCGACGTTCTGTCGGTGCCGGTGAGCGACAACTTCCTCGGTCGAGTCGTGAACCCGCTCGGTCAGCCGATCGACGGCCTCGGCGACATCGAAGCCGATGAGACCCGCGCCCTCGAGCTGCAGGCCGCGACCGTGCTGGAGCGCCAGCCGGTCGAGGAGCCGCTGCAGACCGGCATCAAGGCCATCGACGCGATGACCCCGATCGGCCGTGGCCAGCGTCAGCTCGTGATCGGCGACCGCAAGACGGGCAAGACCGCCGTCTGCATCGACGCGATCCTGAATCAGAAGGCGAACTGGGAGACCGGCGACCCGAAACAGCAGGTCCGCTGCATCTACGTCGCGATCGGCCAGAAGGGCTCGACCATCGCGGGTGTCAAGCAGGCACTCGAGGAGAACGGCGCGATGGAGTACACCACCATCGTCGCGGCTCCGGCCTCCGACTCCGCCGGCTTCAAGTGGCTCGCCCCCTACACCGGTTCGGCCCTCGGCCAGCACTGGATGTACCAGGGCAAGCACGTCCTCATCGTGTTCGACGACCTGACCAAGCAGGCCGAGGCCTACCGCGCCATCTCGCTGCTGCTGCGTCGTCCGCCGGGCCGCGAGGCATACCCCGGCGACGTCTTCTACCTGCACTCGCGTCTGCTGGAGCGCTCCGCCAAGCTCTCCGACGAGCTCGGTGGCGGCTCGCTGACGGCCCTGCCGATCATCGAGACCAAGGCGAACGACGTGTCGGCCTACATCCCGACCAACGTCATCTCCATCACCGACGGCCAGGTCTTCCTCGAGTCCGACCTGTTCAACAAGGGTGTCCGCCCCGCCATCAACGTCGGTATCTCGGTTTCCCGAGTCGGTGGCGCCGCCCAGACCAAGGGCATGAAGAAGGTCTCCGGTTCGCTGCGTCTCGAGCTCGCGCAGTTCCGTGAGCTCGAAGGCTTCGCCGCCTTCGCCTCCGACCTCGACGCCGCGTCGAAGGCTCAGCTCGAGCGCGGTCAGCGTCTCGTCGAGCTCCTCAAGCAGGACCAGTACGCGCCCATCGCAGTCGAGGACCAGATCGTGTCGATCTACCTCGCCGGCGAAGGTGTCTTCGACTCGGTTCCGGTCGAGGACGTGCGTCGCTTCGAGACCGAGCTCCTCGAGGATCTGCACCGCAACGCCGCAGGCGTCTACGAGCAGATCGCCGGTGGCAAGGCCCTGTCCGACGAGTCGATCGAGGCCCTCCGCGCCGCGACCGCCAAGTTCAAGGAGGGCTTCATCGCCTCCGACGGCAGCCGTGTCGTGAACGAGGCAGAGGCCGAGGCCCTCGGTGCCGACGAGATCCAGCAGGAGCAGGTCTCCGTCAAGCGCACCACCGTTCGCAAGTGAGCGGGGAGTCCATGACCCAGCGTCCAGTGAAGGGAGTGTGATCGACGAATGGCGAACTTGCGCGAACTGCGCTCGCGGATCAAGTCGGTCAACTCGACCAAGAAGATCACCAAGGCGCAGGAACTGATCGCGACGTCGCGTATCACGAAGGCCCAGGCCCGAGTGGCAGCGTCCAAGCCGTACGCCGAGGAGATCACCAAGGTGCTCTCCGAGCTGGCGAGTGCGTCGGCCTCGTTGGATCACCCCCTGCTCAACGAGCGCGAGAACCCCAAGCGTGCCGCAGTGCTGGTCGTGACCAGCGACCGCGGTATGGCCGGCGGTTACAACTCCAACGTCCTCAAGGAAGCCGAGGAGCTGCGTCAGCTGCTCCTCAGCGAGGGCAAGGAGCCTGTGCTGTACGTGATGGGCGGTAAGGGCCTCGGCTACTACACGTTCCGTGAGCGTGAAGTGGCCGCTGCCTGGACGGGCTTCTCGCAGGACCCCCGTTACACGGACGCCGCGAAGGCGAGCCGTCACCTGGTCGAGCTGTTCATGGCGGGTTCGGGCACCGAGGTGCCCGCACCGAACGGCGAGGGCACCATCGAGGGCGTCGACGAACTGCACATCGTCTACACCCGCTTCGTGTCGATGCTGACCCAGACCCCCCAGGTTCGCAGAATGGCTCCGCTCGAAGTGAGCATCACCGAGGACGAGATCGACCTCGGCGAGGACATGCTCACCGACGGACGCCGCGCCACGGACAACGAGGGACCGCAGGCCGTGTACAACTTCGAGCCGGAGGCCGGAGTTCTGCTCGAGGCTCTCCTGCCGAAGTACATCAGCACGCGCATCTACGCGTCGCTGCTGGACGCGGCGGCCTCCGAGTCGGCAGCCCGTCGTACCGCCATGAAGGCCGCGACGGACAATGCCACGGAATTGGTGAACACCCTCAGCCGTCAGGCGAACCAGGCCCGGCAGGCCCAGATCACCCAGGAAATCAGCGAGATCGTCGGCGGTGCCGGTGCGCTCGCCTCGAGTGCAGGAAGTGACTGAACCACAATGACCGCAGCAGTAACCGACAACAACGCCGGTGCGGCGTCGGCCCTTGCCGGGCGCGTCGTCCGCGTCATCGGCGCCGTCGTCGACGTGGAATTCCCGCGTGGCGCCGTGCCCGAGCTGTTCAACGCCCTGCACGCAGAGGTCACTCTGCCGTCCGTGGCGAAGACCCTGACCCTCGAAGTCGCGCAGCACCTGGGTGACAACCTGGTCCGCACGATCTCGATGCAGCCCACCGACGGCCTGGTGCGTGGCGCCCCCGTCAGCGACACCGGCAAGCCGATCTCGGTTCCCGTCGGCGACGTCGTCAAGGGCCACGTGTTCAACGCGCTGGGCGACTGCCTCGACGCGCCGGGCACCGGACGCGACGGCGAGCAGTGGGGCATCCACCGCAAGCCCCCGGCCTTCGACCAACTCGAGGGCAAGACCGAGATCCTCGAGACCGGCATCAAGGTCATCGACCTGCTGACCCCGTACGTGAAGGGCGGCAAGATCGGTCTGTTCGGTGGTGCCGGTGTCGGCAAGACCGTTCTGATCCAGGAGATGATCACCCGTATCGCGCGTGAGTTCTCCGGTACGTCGGTGTTCGCCGGCGTCGGTGAGCGCACCCGTGAGGGCACCGACCTCCACCTCGAGATGGAAGAGATGGGCGTCCTCCAGGACACCGCCCTCGTCTTCGGCCAGATGGACGAGCCGCCGGGCACGCGTATGCGCGTCGCCCTGTCGGCCCTGACGATGGCGGAGTACTTCCGCGACGTCCAGGGACAGGACGTGCTCCTGTTCATCGACAACATCTTCCGCTTCACGCAGGCCGGCTCGGAGGTTTCGACCCTCCTCGGCCGTATGCCGTCGGCCGTGGGTTACCAGCCCACGCTCGCGGACGAGATGGGTGAGCTCCAGGAGCGCATCACCTCGACGCGTGGCCGCTCGATCACCTCGCTGCAGGCGATCTACGTGCCCGCCGACGACTACACCGACCCCGCGCCGGCCACGACGTTCGCTCACCTCGATGCGACCACCGAGCTCTCGCGTCCGATCTCGCAGATGGGTATCTACCCCGCTGTGGACCCGCTGACGTCGACCTCGCGAATCCTCGAGCCGGGCATCGTCGGTGCCGACCACTTCCGGGTGGCCAACGAGGTCAAGCGCATCCTGCAGAAGTACAAGGAACTGCAGGACATCATCGCCATCCTCGGTATGGACGAGCTCTCCGAAGAAGACAAGGTCACGGTCGCCCGTGCCCGTCGTCTCCAGAAGTTCCTCGGCCAGAACTTCATCGTCGCCGAGAAGTTCACGGGTCAGCCGGGTTCGGTCGTGCCGCTCGCCGACACCATCGAGGCCTTCGACCGCGTGTGCAAGGGCGAGTTCGACCACCTGCCCGAGCAGGCGTTCAACAGCTGCGGTGGACTCGACGACGTCGAGGCTGCAGCCAAGAAGATCGCCGGAAAGTAGGCCACCGTGGCTGAGATGAGCGTGGACATCGTTGCCGTCGAGGAGCGTGTGTGGTCCGGATCGGCGACTCTCGTCACCGCCCAGACCACCGAGGGCGAGATCGGCATCATGCCCGGTCACGAGCCCGTGCTCGGCCAGCTCGTCGAGGGTGGCGTCGTGTCCGTCAGGACCGCGGACGGTGAGCGGATCGTCATGGCCGTCCATGGCGGATTCCTCTCGGTGACCGCGACGACGGTGACGGTGCTCGCCGAAGCCGCCGACCGCGTGGAGGACATCGACGTCGAGGCAGCCAAGTCGACTCTGAACGATGCAGATCGTGACGAGTCGGAGATCGCAGCGGCCCGCGGCCGCCTGCGGGCTGTCGAACGAGCCTGATCGTCGAACAACGAGAAGCCGCGACGGAGCCGACGAGCAGTGTCACCTGGATTTCTGATTCTCAGTATCCTTGTGGTGCTGCTCGCGGTCTCCGTCGCGGCTTTGTTGTACCGCCTCTTTGCCCTGCGCGGCGGGGGTACCGCCGCCATTCTGCGAGTGATGCCTCAGAACGAGGGTTCCGGCTGGAGGCACGGAATCGTTCGGTACGGCGACGAGACACTCGCGTTCTACAAGCTTTCGAGCCTTCGGCCCGGACCCGACGTACGACTGACCCGTCAGGGCATCGATGTGCGTTCGCGACGGAAGCCGGAAGGCAGTGAATTCGACATCATGACCGAGGACATCGTGATCCTCGATGTGATCGACCGCGACGACTCGTACGAGATCGCGCTCGACAGCGGCGCTTTGATGGCCTTCATGTCCTGGGTCGAATCCAGGCCCGACGGCCGGTCGCAGCGCCGCCGCCCCCTCTAGAGGGACTTCTTCACGCGCCCGCTCCCGGCTTCCACAGCACGTCGCCGTCCGGGTTCGCGATCCGGCCCAGGATGAACAGCAGATCCGAGAGCCGGTTCAGGTACTTCGCGGGCAGGACGTTCGTGTCGTCCGGAGCCGCGTCCACCGCCGCCCACGCCGACCGTTCCGCACGTCGTGCCACCGTCCTGGCGGTGTGCAACAGAGCCGCCCCCGGCGTGCCGCCCGGAAGAATGAACGAGTTGAGCGGTTCCAGCTCCTCGTTGAATTCGTCGCACCAGCCCTCGAGCCGGTCGATGTACTGCTGGGTTATCCGCAGCGGCGGGTACTTCGGGTTCTCGACCACGGGCGTCGACAGATCCGCGCCGGCATCGAAGAGATCGTTCTGAATCTGTCGGAGTACCGGGACGAGCCGTTCCGGGAGCGCTCCCAGTGCGAGGGCCACACCGATCGCCGCGTTGGTCTCGTCGCAATCGGCGTAGGCGACCAGACGAGGATCGTTCTTCGAGACGCGCGAGAAGTCGCTGAGCCCCGTTGTTCCGTCGTCTCCGGTGCGCGTATAGATCCGTGTCAGGTGGACTGCCATGCGCGTCACGGTACCGGCTCTGCTCTTCCCGCGGACACGCCCGTTACGCTGTGTCGTTGTGAGTGAACGCTTTCTTGTCACAGGTGGGAACCGCCTTTCCGGCGACGTCGTCGTCGGGGGTGCCAAGAACAGCGTCCTCAAGTTGATGGCTGCGGCGCTGCTCGCCGAGGGCACCACCACGATCACCAACTGCCCCGACATCCTCGACGTGCCCCTGATGGCCGACGTCCTGCGTGGACTCGGCTGCGAGGTCGAACTCGAAGGCGACGCCGTACGCATCACGACGCCTGCCGAACCCGAGTACCGCGCAGACTTCGCGGCAGTGCGGCAGTTCCGGGCGTCGGTCTGCGTACTCGGCCCGCTGGTTGCACGCTGCCGCAAGGCGATCGTGGCGCTGCCCGGCGGCGACGCCATCGGCTCCCGTCCGCTCGACATGCACCAGGCGGGTCTGCGACTGCTCGGCGCCCATTCGTCGATCGAGCACGGATGCGTCGTCGCGGAAGCGGACGATCTGCACGGTGCCACCATCCGTCTGGCGTTCCCTTCGGTGGGAGCGACAGAGAACATCCTCATGGCCGCGGTCCTCGCCAAGGGGGATACGACCATCGACAACGCGGCCCGCGAACCCGAGATCGTCGACCTGTGCAACATGCTCGTCCGCATGGGGGCACGGATCACCGGTGCGGGCAGTACGACGCTGCGGGTCTCGGGAGTCTCGTCCCTCCGTCCCACCGAGCACCGGTGCATCGGCGACCGGATCGTTGCGGCGACGTGGGGGATCGCAGCTGTGATGACGCGGGGCGATATCGCCGTCCGTGGCGTCAATCCGAAGCATCTCGCGTTGGTGCTGGACAAGTTGCGCAGTGCCGGCGCCGAAGTCATGCCGTTGGCAGACGGATTCCACGTCGTGCAGAAGGAGCGGCCCCGTGCCGTCAACTTCGCGACGTTGCCGTATCCGGGATTCCCCACCGACCTGCAGCCCATGGCCATCGGTCTCGCGGCCATCGCCGACGGGACGTCGATGATCACCGAGAACGTCTTCGAAGCACGGTTCCGGTTCGTCGAGGAGATGGTGCGTCTCGGAGCGGACGCCCGCACCGACGGCCACCACGCGGTCGTGCGGGGAGTGGAGCAGTTGTCGAGTGCTCCCGTGTGGGCATCGGACATTCGTGCGGGCGCAGGTCTGGTGCTCGCCGGCCTGTGTGCGGACGGGGTCACGGAAGTGCACGACGTCTACCACATCGACCGTGGTTATCCGCGGTTCGTCGAGATCCTCCAGGAGCTCGGCGGAACCATCGAGCGGGTGGGTGTCGAGGAAGGCCGACTTCTGTCTCACTAGGGAGGAAACCCTGTTCGGGCCCTGTGTCCGGCGTCACCGGAAGCGATTTCGGTCCGGTCGGCGCCTCTCGGAGACATTCACCTGGGCTTTTCTCAAGGACTACCCCCTCTGAACAGGCGATTTGGCAGGGAGTTGATCCTCGCGTAACTTATTCCAGGTCAGAGCGACACGGACACCGACCCGGGCCGAGAGGAACGGGACAACGAGGTTGGACGAAGGCGCCTGAACTTGGTTACGAGCCCCCGATTCTTCTGGTAAGGTCGGTGGCCCCGGAGGTCGAAGAGACCTCTTGATGGACAATCACCCCGGAGTGAACGAATCGGAAGGTTCGGGAGCGATGG